>JBDUBO010000043.1:0-29913 GCA_040004115.1 Gammaproteobacteria bacterium
AGGTGCTGAAAGTACCGGTGGATCGGCTGCTGCAGCAGCTCGATCAGGCCGGGATCAAAGTCGACAGCGCAGAGGACATGATCAGCGAAGATGCGAAGCACGAGTTGCTGACGCACCTGCGGCGCAGTCACGGTCATGACGACGCCCAGGCCGACGCCGCGCCGCGCAAGATCACCCTGCGGAGAAAATCACAGTCGGAGCTGAAGCTGGCGAGCCCGCAGGGGCGTGCGCGCACGGTCAATGTCGAAGTGCGCAGCAAGCGCACCTACGTCAAGCGCGAGGTGCTCGAGGATCAGGCGCGGCATCAGCAGGAAGAGATCGACAAACTGCGCGAAACCGAGGAGCAGGCGAAGGCCGCGATCGAACGCGCGGAGCATGAGCGGCTCGAGAAGGAGCGCATGGACCGCGAGCGGCTCGAGGAAGAGAGCCGGCGTCGCAGCGACGAGGAGAATCGCAAGCGGACGGCAGAGGAAGAGGCGCGGCGCGTTGCCGAAATTCAAGCGCGCGAAGTCGCCGAACGCGACCGCAAGGCTGCGGCGGCAAAGCCCGGTAAAGCGGCACGCGAGGTGGTGGACGATAAGGCCACCCGCTACGGACGCCAGGAGCTGCACATCGTCGGCGACGTGAGTTCGCGGCACAAGAAGAAGAAATCGCGCGACGGCCGCCGCCGCTCCATGGGCAGCGAGTCCGATGCCAAGCATGGTTTCGAGATGCCGACTGCCCGCGTGGTGCGCGAGGTGGCGATCGGCGAGGCGATGACGGTCGGCGAACTGGCGCAAAAAATGGCCGTCAAAGCCACCGAAGTCATCAAGGTCATGATGAACATGGGTGTGATGGCGACGATCAATCAAATGATCGAGCAGGACACCGCGGTGTTGGTGGTCGAAGAGATGGGCCATACGGCGGTATTGCGCAAAGAAAATATTATCGAGGACGACCTGCAGGGTGAAACCGATTCCTCGCTCGAGGTGTTGTCGCGTCCGCCGGTCGTTACCGTGATGGGACATGTCGATCACGGCAAGACATCATTACTCGACTACATACGCCGCACCAAGGTGGCGGCGGGCGAAGCTGGCGGCATTACCCAGCATATCGGCGCGTACCACGTGGAAACCGCCAAGGGCATGGTGACGTTTCTGGATACTCCGGGTCACGCGGCATTCACTTCCATGCGGGCACGCGGAGCGCAGGTCACCGACATCGTAATTCTGGTGGTCGGCGCCGACGACGGCGTCATGCCGCAGACCGTCGAAGCCATTCAGCACGCACAGGCTGCCAAAGTGCCCATCGTGGTGGCGCTCAACAAGATGGACAAGCCGGAAGCTGATGCGGAAAAGGTCAAACAGGAACTGACGAAGTACGGCGTCATACCCGAGGAATGGGGCGGCGAGAATATATTCGTGCCGGTATCGGCGCGCACGGGACAGGGCGTGGATCAATTGATCGACAGCATTCTGTTGCAGGCCGAAGTGCTCGAATTGAAGGCGCCGACCACCGGCCTGGCCGCAGGTTATGTCATCGAGTCTAGTCTCGAGAAGGGCCGCGGCGCCGTCGCCACGGTGCTGGTGTTGCGCGGCACGTTGAAGCTGCGTGATCCGCTGCTGATCGGCCAGGAATTCGGGACGGTACGGGCGCTCTTCAACGAGGCGGGGCAGCCCGTCGAGTCGGCGGGCCCATCGATTCCCGTGGTGGTACTGGGCCTGTCGGGCGCCCCGAATGCGGGCGATGAATTGCTGGTGGTAGAGAGCGAGCGCAAGGCCCGCGATGTGGCCATGCACCGTCAGGCCAAATCGCGCGACGTCAAGCTGGCGCAGAAGAGCGCGAACATGCAGGACGTGTTCTCCACCATGGGTGAGACCAAGGCCAATTTGGTGCAGATCCTTCTCAAGGCCGATGTGCAGGGCAGCGCAGAGGCGTTGCGCGAAGCGCTCAATGGACTGTCGACCGGCGAAGTTGCCGTGAATATCGTGGCGTCGGGAGTCGGCGGCCTGACCGAATCGGATGTCACCCTGGCCGCCGCGTCCAAGGCGCGAATTATCGCCTTCAATGTGCGCGGCGATGCGGCCGCTCGTGCAGCGATCAAGGAACACGGCGTCGATGTTCGCTACTACAGCATCATTTACGAAGCCATCGATGACATCAAGGCGGTGCTCACGGGCATGTTGGCGCCCGAGGTCAAGGAGCAGATCGTGGGACTGGCTGCGGTGCGCAGCGTATTCCGCTCCAGCAAGTTCGGCACCGTGGCGGGCTGCATGGTGATCGACGGCTATGTGCGGCGTAACTTTCCGATCCGCGTTCTGCGCAACAATGTCGTCATCTTCGAGGGCGCTTTGGAATCCTTGAAACGCTTCAAGGACGACGTCAACGAAGTGCGCGCCGGCACCGAATGCGGCATCGGCGTGAAGAACTACAACGACGTGCAGGAAGGCGACCAGATTGAGTGCTATTCGCGGGTGGAAGTGGCGCGCACTCTGGCGTCGCCGCCGGTGTCTTGAAGCCGCCACAGGCTGTCTTACCGTATGGCTAAAGACAATCCTCGTGCGCGGCGGCTGGGCGAACAGATCCAACGCGAACTGGGAGAATTGCTGCGGCGCGAGGTGAAGGACGAACGTATCGGCAATGTGACCATCACGGCCGTGAGTGTCACCGGAGATCTTCGCACGGCCCGAGTGTACTACCTGGTATTCGGCAAGGACGGCGCCGATCCGAAGGTGCAGCGAGGTTTGGAGAGCGCGGCCGGGTTCTTGCGCAACGCCTTGTCGAAATCGCTGATGATCCGCTACACGCCCACCTTGAGTTTCGAACTCGACACGTCGATCGAGCACGGCGTGCGCCTCACACAGTTGATCGACTCGGTCACCAAGGACTTGAAGGCGGACTTGCCTGCCGACGCCTCCCCCGAGGACGGCCACGTGATCGACGAAGGCTAGCCTTCGCGATGCGACTCATCATTGCGAGCGGTGTCTAGTGGCGGCAGACATCCACGGTATTCTGCTGCTCGACAAGCCTTTAGGCTTAAGTTCGGCCGGCGCCGTGGCGCGCGCCAAGTACCTGTTCAACGCGCGCAAGGCGGGACATAGCGGGTCTCTCGACCCACTGGCCTCGGGACTGCTGCCCATATGTTTTGGCGAAGCCACGAAATTTGGTGCACAGCTGCTGGACGCCGACAAGACGTACCGCGTGACGGTGCGCCTGGGCCAACGCACGCCGAGCGCCGATCGGGAATCCGAAGTCATCGAAACGCGCGAACTGCCGCCATATTCCCGGCAGCACCTGATCGACGCGCTCCAGTCCTTCCCACGCCAGTATGCCCAGGTCCCGCCCATGCACTCGGCGCTCAAGCAGGACGGCAAACCACTGTATGAATATGCGCGCGCCGGCATCACGCGCGAGCGCGCGGCGCGCGCCATCGTGATCCACGACATGCACCTGCTCGATTGGCAGCCGCCTGATCTGTCTTTCGACGTGTGCTGCACGAAGGGTACCTATATCCGGGTCCTTGCGGAGGATCTGGCGGCACAACTGGGAACGATCGCCCATTTGGCCGCCTTACGCAGAATAGAAGTCGCACCATTTGGTGCGGAACCGCAATGGTCCTTCGAGAGTCTTGAATCGATGAGCCGGGACCAGCGCCATCAAGCGCTGCTGCCGGTGGATGCCGCACTCCGGTCCTGGCGTCGATTCGATCTCTCCGCGGCGGGGGTCAGTGCATTTCGGCAGGGACAGACCGTATCTGTTCCCGAGGAGGCGCCGGGTTCGCGCGCCGGAACAGCCCCCGGCAAGGTGCGTATCTATGCGGCAGGCTTGGGATTTCTGGGTTTGGGGGAAATCGAGGCCACGGGCCATTTAGTGCCGCTGCGACTTATTGCCAACCCAGGATGAATCCCCGCTTGAGGGCGGGTGCCGCGACGCGTACAATGCGCGCCTTCTTAAAGGGTCTAAGTTATTGATTGAGGTTTGATTTAATGCCACTTACTCGCGAAGAAAAGACGGGCGTCGTCGGTAAATTCCAGCGCAGCGCGCAAGACACCGGTTCCCCCGAAGTTCAAATTGCCTTGTTGTCCGAGCGCATCAACGGCTTGAGCCAGCATTTCACCACCCACAAAGCCGATCATGCGTCGCGCCGCGGCCTGCTCAAGATGGTCAATCAGCGCCGCAAGCTGCTCGATTATCTCAAGAGCAGAACGCCGGACAAGTACACGCAATTAGTCGAACGCTTAGGGTTACGCCGCTAGCGGCGCCATTTCAGGCCGGCTGCCTGGGCGCGCCGGCCTCCGTTCATACGTTTTCTATTACGCTGAGGGGCTACGTGAGCGCTATCAAAAAAAGCTTTAAATATGGTGATCACACCGTAACCATTGAGACGGGTGAACTCGCGCGTCAGGCCGACGGCGCGGTGCTGGTCACCATGAGCGACACGGTGGTGCTGGTCACCGCGGTTGGCCTGAAGAAGGCAACCCCGGGACGCGATTTCTTCCCGCTCACGGTTAACTATCAGGAAAAGACTTACGCAGCGGGCCGCATCCCGGGCGGATTCTTCAAGCGCGAAGGGCGCCCGACCGAGAAAGAGACGCTGACATCGCGCCTGATCGACCGGCCGATACGGCCGTTGTTCCCGGAAGGCTTCATCAACGATGTGCAGGTAGTCGCGTCGGTGTTGTCGGTGAACGCGGAAGTCGATCCCGATATCGCTTCCCTGATCGGAGCCTCGGCTGCGTTGGCCGTTTCGGGTATGCCCTTCATGGGCCCGATCGGTGCCGCGCGGGTCGGCTACGTGGACGGCAAGTACATTCTGAATCCGACTGCGACGCAGCTGGTCGAGTCGAAACTCGACTTGGTCGTGGCAGGCACGGCCGAAGGCGTGCTCATGGTCGAATCGGAAGCCGACGGCTTGAATGAAGAGATCATGTTGGGCGCGGTCACGTTCGGCCACGAACAGATGCAGACGGCCATCAAGGCGATCAACGAACTGGCGGCGGAAGCTGGCAAGCCGAAGTGGACATGGGTCGCTCCGGAAGCGAACAAGGAATTGCAGGCTGCGGTGAGCTCCGCGGCGGAGACGAACTTGAGCTCCGCATATGCCATTACCGAAAAACAGCAGCGTTACGCCAAGATTAAAGAGATCAAGAGCGCCGTCGTCGAGGCCTTGGCCAAGGGCGACGCGCCGAAGTTCACGGCGGATCAAGTCGGCGCGGAATTTTCCAATTTGGAATACAAGCTGGTGCGTGCGAAGATCCTCGAGGGGCATCCGCGGATCGACGGCCGCGACACCAAGACGGTGCGCGGCATCAATATCCGCACCGGCGTGCTGGCGCGGACCCACGGATCGGCGCTGTTCACGCGCGGCGAGACCCAGGCACTGGTGGTCACGACTTTGGGCACGGGACGCGATGCGCAGATCATCGACGGCCTATCGGGTGAACGCAAAGAGCCGTTCATGCTGCACTATAATTTTCCGCCGTTCAGCGTCGGTGAAACCGGCATGATGGGATCGCCGAAGCGGCGTGAAATCGGTCACGGCAATCTGGCCAAGCGCGGCGTCAAGGCCGTGATGCCGGGCGTGGATAAATTCCCGTACGTCATCCGCGTGGTGTCGGAAATTCTCGAATCGAACGGTTCGAGCTCCATGGCTTCCGTATGCGGCACCAGCCTTGCGTTGATGGATGCGGGTGTGCCGATCAAGGCGCCGGTGGCTGGCGTGGCGATGGGTCTGGTCAAGGAAGGCGAGCGCTTCAAAGTGCTGACCGACATCTTGGGCGACGAGGATCATCTCGGCGACATGGATTTCAAGGTGGCCGGAACGAAGGACGGCATCACGGCGCTGCAAATGGATATCAAGATCACGAGCATCACTCGCGAGATTATGAAAGTGGCGTTGGATCAGGCGCGCGACGGCCGCCTGCACATCTTGGGCGAGATGAACAAGGTGCTAGCCAAACCGCGCGAGAACATGTCGGAGTGGGCCCCCACCATCATTACCTTGAAGATCGATCCTGAAAAGATCCGCGACGTGATCGGCAAGGGCGGTGCGGTTATCCGGCAAATAACCGAAGAGACCGGCACTTCGATCGACATCGAGAACGACGGCACCGTAAAAATTGCTTCCGTGCAGGGTGCGGCGGGCCGCGAGGCGCAGCGCCGCATCGAACTCATCACCGCCGACATCGAGGTGGGCAGAGTGTACGAGGGAAAGGTTGCTCGCCTGATGGACTTCGGCGCCTTCGTTACCATTCTTCCCGGCCGCGACGGCCTGGTGCACATTTCGCAGATCTCGGAAGAGCGCGTCGAGCGCGTCGGCGACAAATTGAAGGAAGGCGACGTGGTTCGGGTCAAGGTTCTCGAGGTGGATCGCCAGGGCCGCGTGCGCTTGTCGATGCGCAACGTCGACGCCGCCTAAACGGCCTCGCAGGATTCGGGTTGGGCGCGCCGGTGCCCCGCCCGTACGACGCGCGGTCGTTGCGGCTCATTCCCTGCAGCGCGACGAGGTCACTTCGTGTCGAAGTGTTCGTCGCGATCCTTTTCGCCGTCGCGCGCACGGATCGTTGACAGCGCCTTGAACGGCTCGTCTGCAGCGCGGACGCGCACCGGGCGCGTCTGCGGTTGCTGGCCCATGATTTGCTTCAGGCTTTGCTCCAGGTGACCGCTTACCTGGCTCTGGGCAATGGTGCCGTAGGCCCGGATCACGTTAACCATGAAGTCCTGACTCAAGATGGGTTCGGCAAGATGTTCCTGCTCGGCTATCACCTGCAACAAAATGCTGCGCGTAATATCGGCATTGTTCTTCTTGTCGACGACGACGAACTCGATCCTTTCGACCACCAGGCGCCGGACATCTGCCAGCGTGATATAGCGGCTTTCGACCGTGTCATACAGTCGACGATTCGGATATTTTTTTATCACTCGCGGTTCGCTCATAGGCTCCTCGCTCGTGTTGGCCGACGCGACGCCGGAAGATGCCGGTTCGTGCCTGACCACGCATGACCAATCCCTGGACGGGCAACCCAAGGATAGCGCAATGCAGCGCCAAGGCAAAATCGGCATTTTTGCATGGGGATTTTAGCCTTTTAGACGCACATTCAGACGTTTTGGCGCGCGCTGAATTTCCCAATGCGCGATGCCCCAGTCCCATGCGTCGGCAATAGAGGCCCGACCCAACGAGTCCGGCGGCGCAAGGCCCAGCAGCGAGAAGGCCGCCAACAGATGCCGCAAGGCCTCGCCTGCTTGCAAGCGGACGCTGCGTCGGGACTTGGCGAGCTTGGAGTCGTCGGGCTCGGTAAGCACCGGGACGTGCGCGTACTCAGGCAGTGGCAGCTGCAAACGCCGCTGCAGATATATTTGTCGCGGGGTGTTATCCAACAGATCGGCGCCGCGCACCACATGGGTCACTCCTTGCTCGGCATCATCGACCACGACGGCCAGAAGATAGGAGAAAATCTGATCGCGCCGCTTGAGTATGACGTCGCCCACGGCGGCGCTTACTTCCTGACGATAGACTCCCTGAATGCGATCGCGGAACTGGACACGTTCGGGGTCGACTCGCAAGCGGATAGCGGTGGGCGTGCCCTGGATCTGGGGCCGGGTCCGGCAGGTGCCGGGATAGCGGCTTTCATCTTCCAATTGCAGGCGGCTGCACGAGCACTCGAAGGTAAGGCCGGCGGCGTGTAAGTTTTGCAATGCCGCCCTATAGAGTTCGGTGCGCTCGCTCTGCCGTACGACTTCGCCATCCCATTGGAAGCCGAACTCTTGCAAGGTGCGCAGGATGCCTGCGGCGGAACCTGCGATCTCGCGCGGCCGATCCAGATCTTCAATTCGCAGCAGCCAGCGGCCGCCATGCGCCCGCGCATCGAGGTAGCTGGCTACTGCGGCATACAGTGAGCCCAGGTGCAAATCGCCGGAGGGCGTCGGGGCGAATCGGCCTACATAGGCGCCGCTCGGCCGTCCCTGGGGTGCTTCAGCGGTATCGGTCGTCGCGGTCGCCGTACTGCTTTTCGCGGCGCTCGCGCCGCTCCTGGGCCTCCACCGACAGGGTGGCTACGGGCCTGGCTTCCAGCCGTTTGATGCCGATCTCTTCACCGGTCTCCAGGCAGTAGCCGTACGAGCCGTCTTCAATTCGCTTCAGCGCCTCGTCAATCTTCCGAATCAACTTGCGCTCGCGATCGCGGGTGCGCAGCTCGAGGCTGAATTCCTCTTCTTGAGTGGCCCGATCATTCGGATCGGGAAAGTTGGCAGCCTCGTCCTTCATGTGCAGCACGGTGCGGTCAACCTCGACCATCAGATCTCGCTTCCAGTTCCGCAGTATTCGCGCGAAATGTTCCAGCTGCTCCTTGTTCATGTACTGCTCGCCGCGGCGGGCGATGTACGGCTTCACATTGCGCGGGCCCGACAGCAGGCTGGCGGAGACGGAGGATTCGCCGTCGCCGTCCTCATCGCTTGACGGCATGCGGGTGAGCACGAGCGGACGGATATCGAATTTGATCGGCGCGACCTTTTCATTGCCCGGCTTTGCGGCTTCGGGCTTCACGCGTGGCGCCTTGCCGGCCACCGGTATGCCGGCCACCGGTTTGCCGGCCACCGGTTTGCCGGCCACCGGTTTCACGGCGGCGAGTTTGACGACGGCGGGCTTAACGGCGGCGGGTTTAACGGCTGCCGCCTTGGCGGCGACGGGTATGCCCGCCACGGATTTTGGAACTGGCTTATTCGGTTTCACTGTTACCTTCGATGTAGGAAGCGATTGCTTAGCTTTCGCGGGAGGTCGTGCCAACTTCTTTGGAGCGGGCGCTTTCGCCGCCGCCTTCTTGGGTGTCGCCTTACCTGGCCGTTTAGCCGCTTTATTGGGTTTCTTCGAGGGCATTTTGAAGTCTCCGCCTCCTAACGAAAGAGCGCGCGATTATACCGACGCAATCAGGCGTGTACAGGCTGCGCCGGCAACATATTTTGAAACTTAAGCCTATGATTGGCCAGCGAAACGGCCCAACGTCAGGCGGGACGGGTCGTGGCTGCCCGGCTGGCCGGGCGACTACGGCAGGGTGACCGGGCTGGCAGCGGACCAGCCGGGCCGCCGGTGCTCGACCACCACCGTCGTGTAAATGCCGCCGCGCACATTGAATTCGGCCAATAGCCGCATAAATCGCGGCTCGGTTGCCCCGACCAGGGCGGCCAGAACTTCGTTGGTCACAGCTTCGTGAAACGCACCCCGGTCGCGGAACGACCAGACGTAGAGCTTCAACGACTTGAGTTCTATACACAGTTCATGCGGCACGTATTCCAGCCTGAGCGTCGCAAAATCCGGCTGTCCCGTTTTCGGACAGAGGCAGCTAAACTCGGGTATCGTCATCCGAATGGTGTAATCCCGCTCGGGTGCCGGATTGATAAATGTTTCCAGGTGGGTGCTGGGTGCTGTCATGGTCAAACGGCGCCGTTGTCTTTTGGCTTTACGAAAGTGACGTTTACTTTACACTACGCGCCTCATCGACGGCCACGCGTCTAGGTTCACCCAAACAATGCGCTTAACGAAACTCAAGATTGCCGGCTTCAAGTCCTTTGTCGATCCGACCACCGTTACTTTTCCGAGCAGTCTGACCGGAGTCGTCGGCCCGAACGGATGCGGCAAGTCCAACATCATCGACGCGGTTCGCTGGGTGATGGGCGAAATCTCCGCCAAGCATTTACGCGGCGAATCCATGGCGGACGTGATCTTCAACGGTTCCGCCGCTCGCAAGCCGTTGGGCGCCGCCTCGGTCGAATTGGTGTTCGATAATTCGGACGGCAAGATCGGCGGGGAGTACGCGGCCTACAACGAGGTTGCCCTGCGTAGAGCGGTAAGCCGCGACGGAACTTCAGACTACTTCATCAACGGCATCAAGGTGCGCCGCAAGGACATTACTCAACTGTTTCTCGGCACCGGATTGGGCACGCGCAGCTACGCCATCATAGAGCAAGGCATGATCTCGCGCGTCATCGAGGCGCGGCCCGACGATTTACGTGCCTTCCTGGAGGAAGCGGCGGGCATTTCGCGCTACAAGGAGCGGCGCCGCGAGACCGAGAACCGGATCGGCCATACGCGCGAGAACCTCGATCGATTGAACGATTTGCGCGAAGAGGTGGAAAAACAGATCCGCCACTTGCAGCGCCAGGCCGCCACCGCGCGGCGCTATCAGGCCCTGAAGGAGGAAGAGCGCAGACTGCACGCCGAGTTGCTCGCGTTGCGTCTGCAGAGCTTGGATGCCGAGGCCGGGGTGCGCGACGCGGCGACCTCGAGCTGCGAAACCGCCATGCATGCCGTGGTCGCTGACTTACGCGAAGTGGAGGCGCAAATTGAGCGCATCCGAGCCGATCAAGCGTCGAAGGCCGACGCGCTCGGTGTGATCCAGGCGCGCTTCTATGAAGCGGGAGCGGCGGTTACGCGCATCGAACAAAGCATCCAGTTCACTCGCGAGCTGCGCCAGCGTCAGCGCGCGGACTTGGAGGGCGCCGAGGCACAGGTCGCCGATCTTACCTCGGTCCTGCAACGCGATCGAGGCCAGCTCGAAGCGCTGTCGCAAGCACTTGCGACCATGGTGCCCGGCCTCGATGCGGCACATGGCGAGGAACTTGGCACGGCGCAGGCTTTGGAGAGCTGCGAATCGGCGCTCGCCGCATGGCAGCAAACCTGGGAGGCGCATGCCCAGGCAGTGGCGCAGGGTCAGCGGGAAACCGGGGTGGAACGCGCGCGTATCGAGCAGTTCGAAAGCCAGCAGCGGCGGCTGCTGCAGCAGCGCGAGCGCCAAGAAGAGGAGCGTGCGGCGCTCGCCCGGATCCAGCCCGCCGTTGCGCTGGAAACGCTCGAACAGAGCGCCGCGGCGGCCCGTGATGCAGGCCAGAGAGCTGCGAGCGAGCTGCAGGAATTGCTGGCGGAGATCTCGACCGCCCGCGAACGCGAACGTGAGCAGTCCCAGGCACTCAATGCGTTGCGCACACGCTGGCAACAGGCGCTCGGCTCGCAGGTGTCGACCGAAGCGCTGCAACACGCAGCGCTCGGCAAAGTGTCGGGCAAGGTCACCGAGTGGCTGAAGTCGAAATCGCTCGATCGCCAGCCGCGCGTCGCGCAGCAGCTGCGCGTGGATCGCGGTTGGGAACGCGCCGTGGAAACCGTGCTCGGGTCTTATCTCGAGGCGGTGTGTGTCGACAGTCTGGACAGCGTCACGGATTTGTTGTCGAGCTTCGATGGCGGGCACTTGGCCGTGGTCAGCATGTCGGAAGCGGCGCCCGTGCCGCGCGAAGCCGCCTCGCTGCAGTCGAAGGTGCAAGGCACCTCCGTGTTGAGCTCGCTGCTGTCGTCGGTGTACACCGCCGAGACGTTGGGCGAGGCGCTGGCCCTGCGCCGCAGGCTGGCGGCCGGCACCTCGGTGGTGACGCGCGACGGCGTATGGCTTGGTTCCGATTGGCTGCGCCTGTCACGCGATGCCGATCCGCACACCGGCGTGATCGAGCGCGAGGAAACATTGCGCGAGATTCGCGTTCAGGTGAGCGGGCTGGCGGATGAAGTCAAGGAGCTGGAGCATCGTTTGGAAGTGACGCGCGATCGCGTTCGCGACCTTGAAGATCGGCGCGACACCTTTCAGACCGACGTCAATCGACTGCATCGCGAGCACGTCGATCGGCGCGCGGAGCTGGATTCGGCGCAGGCCCGCAACGTGGATGCCGCACGCCGTTTGTCGCAGCTCCAGACCGGCCTTGCGGACGTCAGGAGCGAACTGGAACGCACCGAGACGGATCTACGCGCGGCGCGCGCCCGCATGGAAACGGCCATCGACGCTTTGGCAGCTCTCGAGCCGAAACGGATCGATCTCGAGGAGCAGCGCGATCGCATGCGAGCCGAGGCGGCCGCAGCGCGCGCCGCGGCGCTGTCGGCGCAGCAGTTGGCCCGGGAATTGGCGCTGCAGGTCGAATCGCGGCGCTCCTCGCACTCCTCGCTGACCACGGCGCTGTTTCGAATCGAGACGCAGCTGGAGACTTTGGAGACGCGGCGCAACGAACTCGCGAAACAGCTGAAGGAGGGCGAAGAACCTCTGGCCGCATCCCAAACCCAGCTCGAGCAGGCGCTTCGCATCCGCTCCGAAATCGAGGCTGAGCTGCACGCGGCCCGACTCGCCAGCGAGGAATTGGACGCAGATTTGCGCGAGCGCGATGCCGGGCGGGCGGCCGTCGAGCAGCGCGTCGAGGCCTCGCGTGCGAGCCTGGACGAGGCGCGGTTGGCCGCCCAGCAAGTGCGCGTGCGGCGTGAGAGTGTGGCCGAGCAGCTCGCGGCGACGAACTTCGAGCTGTCTGCGCTCGTTGCGCAACTTGCGCCGGAGGCGGTAGTCGCAGACTGGGAGTCGCAGCTCGAAGAGACCAAGGGCAAGATCGAGCGTCTGGGGCAGGTCAACCTAGCGGCCATCGGCGAATTCAAGGAGCAATCCGAACGCAAGGAATATCTGGACCGTCAGTGCAAGGACTTGACCGACGCACTGGAAACCCTTGAGTCGGCGATGCGCAAAATCGATCGCGAGACCCGCACGCGCTTTCAGGACACCTTCGACAAGGTAAACGCAGGGCTTAAGGAAAAGTTTCCGCGCTTGTTCGGCGGCGGTCACGCGTATCTGGAGCTCACCGGCGAAGAAGGCGCTGCAGCAGGCGTGTCCGTCATGGCGCGCCCACCGGGCAAGCGCAACAGCACTATCAGCCAGCTGTCGGGCGGCGAGAAGGCGTTGACCGCCGTCGCCCTGGTGTTCGCAATATTCGATTTGAATCCCGCGCCGTTCTGCCTGCTGGACGAGGTTGATGCGCCGCTCGACGAGAACAATGTCGGCCGTTTCTGTGAAATCGTCCGCGACATGTCGCGCAACGTGCAGTTCATTTTCATCACGCACAATAAGAGCACCATGGAGCTGGCGTCGCAACTGATCGGCGTCACCATGAACGAGCCCGGCGTGTCACGGTTGGTGGCGGTCGATGTCGATGAGGCCGTGCGCATGGCGGCGATGTAGGGCCAGGAATCCAGCCGTGGGCGCCGAGCTACGTTGGATACTGTTGGGAGTGAGTGTGCCGTTGCTGGCGCTCATCTGGTGGTGGACTGCGCGCCGCAGCGGCCAGGCACCGGGAAACGCAGAACTGCGCGAGTCGACGGCGGGCAAGGCGCCGGAGGCGGCGCCGCCTCTGGATCCTCGTTACGCCGATGCGGACGACGAGGAGGAGATGATGCCGCATCCCGAGCAGCGCGACTGGGGGGTGCCGCCGTTCGAGCCTCTCCACATTCGAACCGCGGAATTCGATCGCGTGCCCGTGCTGGATGGTCCGATGATGGTGGATCTGGATGCGCAGCTGCGTACACCGGCGTCGCCGTCTGCCGCCGCAGAGCCGCCGTTGCTAGCTGCGCCCGGCGCCGGTCTCGGCGACAACAGCGACCGCTACGATGCGGCGCCGCCGCCGGCGCCCTATGCAGCGGAGCTGCAGAGGATAGTTACCATCCGCGTCTGCAGCGTCGGGGAGACGCTCTGGACCGGCGTCCAATTGATGGCGGCGTTGGAATTGCACGGACTGGCCTTCGGCCGTTATCAGGTGTTTCACCGCAAGCACGCCGACGGCCGCAGCCTGTTCTGTGTCGCGAGCCTCATCGAGCCTGGAACATTCGACATTGCGGCGATGGCGGAGCAGGAGTTCCGCGGCGTCACCCTGTTTGCCGTAATGCCCGGTCCCATCCCTCCCACGCAGACCGTCGATGAGTTGATCGGTACGGCGCGCGCATTGGCCGAGGAATTGTCGGGCGTAGTGCAGGACGCAAAGGGACTTTCCCTGTCGCCGCAGCGTGCCGCCGCATTGCGCGAGGATGTTGTGCGATTTCAGGCCTCGCTTGCGGGGCATTGAGCGGTGTGCGCTCAGCAAGCAGCCGGCACGCCTCGACACGCAGCGGCACGCGTCGCCGAGCTCAAGGAGATGCTCGAGCGCTACAACTATCGATATCATGCACTTGATGATCCCGAAGTGCCGGACGCCGAATACGACCGCCTGATGCTCGAACTGCGCGCACTGGAAGCGCAGCACCCCGAACTGGCGTCACCGGATTCACCGACGCAGCGGGTCGGGTCGGCGCCGGTGGCGTCCTTCGGTGCGGTGCGCCACCGGCTCGCCATGCTGTCCTTGGACAACGCTTTCAGCGACGATGAGGTGCGCGACTTCGATCGCCGCATCCGCGAGCGGCTGGACACGCCGGGTCCCATCCGCTACTCCGCGGAGCCGAAACTGGACGGCTTGGCCATCAGCGCCCGCTATGAGAACGGGGTTTTTGTGCAAGGCGCGACGCGCGGCGATGGGGAATACGGTGAGGACATCACGCAGAATCTCAAGACCGTCAAGGCTCTGCCTCTGAAACTGCGTACCGATCGAGCGCCGCCGGTGCTCGAGGTGCGCGGCGAAGTGTTCATGCCGCTG
Source organism: Gammaproteobacteria bacterium (assembly GCA_040004115.1). Taxonomy (GTDB): domain Bacteria; phylum Pseudomonadota; class Gammaproteobacteria; order Steroidobacterales; family Steroidobacteraceae; genus Bog-1198. The sequence goes on from JBDUBO010000043.1 coordinate 14,446, forward strand.
GCCGGTTTCGCGAAGTTCAATCAGGAGGCACTGGCGCGCGGCGAGAAAGTCTTCGTCAATCCGCGCAATGCCGCTGCGGGAAGTCTGCGCCAGCTCGACCCGAAAATGACGGCAGCGCGTCCGCTCGATCTGTTCATTTATGGGCTCGGTCTCGTCGAAGGCGCTGAACTGCCCGCGCAGCACAGCGGGATATTGCAGGCCCTGCGCAGTTGGGGGTTCAAGATTTGCCCGCAATCGCGCGTCGTGGAAGGGACGGATGGCTGCTTGAGCTACTACCTCGAGATGGGGGCGCAGCGCGCCGATCTGCCATATCAAATCGACGGCGTCGTATACAAGGTCGACGATCTGCAGCAGCAGCGGCAGCTCGGTTTCGTTTCACGGGCTCCGCGCTGGGCGGTGGCGCATAAGTTTCCCGCCGAAGAGGCGCTAACGACCGTGCGCGCCATCGAATTTCAAGTGGGCCGCACCGGCGCGCTCACGCCTGTGGCACGGCTCGAACCGGTGTTCGTTGGCGGTGTAACGGTGAGCAACGCGACTTTGCACAATATGGATGAATTGACCCGCAAGGACGTGCGGGTGGGAGACACCGTGGTCATTCGCCGTGCCGGTGATGTCATCCCTGAGGTGGCGCGGGTGTTGCCGGAGCGCAGGGTCGCGGGCGCGGCGCCGGTCGCGCTGCCGGGCGAATGCCCGGTGTGCGGCTCACCGGTGGTGCGCGAGGCCGAACAAGCAGTGGCGCGCTGCAGCGGCGGCCGAATCTGTGCCGCGCAGCGCAAGGAAGAGATCAAGCACTTTGCCTCGCGCCGCGCTTTGGACATTCAGGGCCTTGGCGACAAGCTCGTGGAGCAACTGGTGGACCGGGACTGGCTGCGCACACCGGCCGATCTGTTTAGTCTCCAAGCCGGGCAACTCGCGACTCTGGAACGCATGGGCGACAAGTCCGCGCAGAAATTGCACGCGGCCATCGTCGCGTCGCGGCACACCACGTTGCCGCGCTTTCTATACGCGCTTGGCATACGGGATGTGGGCGAGGCCACCGCATCCGCGCTGGCGCAACACTTTGCCGGAATAGCAGCTCTGCGCAGCGCCGGCGATGAGGAGATTCAGCGGGTTCCGGACGTGGGGCCGGTGGTGGCCCGGCATGTCGCGGCGTATTTTGGCGATCCAGAGAATGCCGGCATCGTCGATCGGCTGTTGGCCGCCGGAATCACCTGGCAGGCGCCGGCGCCCGCAGCGGTGGGTGCCGAATTGTCCGGAAAGACTTTTGTGCTCACCGGCACGCTCGCGGCGCTAACCCGCGAGGCGGCGCAGGAAGCCATCGTGCAGCAAGGCGGAAAGGTCGGCGGCAGCGTGTCGAAAAAGACCAGCTATGTGGTGGCCGGTGTCGACCCCGGTTCGAAGCTTACCAAGGCGCAGTCACTGGATGTCCCAGTGCTCGATGAGGCGGCGTTTCTGAAGCTGCTGAAGAGGTAGCGGATTCGAGGCGAATCCGCTACGTATCCCAGCCGCTATTACAGCTTCTTTTCGATCTTCGCGGTCGCCTTCAGGCCGTCGATGTAGGTCTGAAATTTCTTCTGCATGATGCCGTTGGTCAGCTGTGTCTTGAACTGATCGAACGGCGCATCGCGTGTATCTTCGAGCTTGATGATGTGCCAGCCATACTGGGTTTGCACAGGCTCGGAGGTGAATTCACCTTTCTTCAGCGTCTTGACGGCGTCGCCGAACGGCTTGACCATGCGCGCCGTCGTGAACCACCCGAGGTCGCCGCCATTCGCCTTCGAATTGTCGGTGGATTCTGCCTTTGCGACGTCCTCGAACTTCGCCCCGCCCTTCAATTTCTTGATGAGCTGCTCGGCCTTTTCCTTGTTCGCCACCAGAATGTGCAGTGCGTGGTACTCGGTCTTGTCGGTCGCGGCGTCATATGCCGTGTGCAGTTCCGCATCCGTAGGCTCGTTGTTCTTTACATATTTCTGTGCGGCGGCATCCGCCAAGATCTGCGTTCGCAGCAAGGTGATGCGCGTGGCGACGTCCGGGTCGTTCTGCAACCCATCCTTATCGGCCTGGGCCGCGATGAGCTGCATATTGATCATCTGATCCAAAACCTGGTTTTTGTCCTCGGCCGAGACGTCGGCCAACGGCTTGCCGCGCAGCAGGCCCTTCAAGTAATCGTCGAAAGCCTCGCGCGAAATGGGCGTGCCGTTGACGGTTGCGACCGCCGGCGAGGCCGGCTTATCGGCGGCCGGGGCGGGCGCCGCTGCCTGCTGTCCCTTGCCGCAAGCTGCCAGCAGAATGGTGATTGCTGCAACGGCAGACACGCGGGTCCGCTGTGCACTGAAGAATTGAGTCATTTGGGTCCTTTACACACGAAAAAAGGCGGCTCTGGCCGACATGGCCGATGTGCCCGGGGGCGGCAGTTTAGCCTTTACCGCGCGATCTCTCCAATTATCGTCAATTGCAGCGAACAGCCGCCCCCTTCAGGCGGGGGCCGACGCGTCGATCGCCAGCGCGTGGATGTCGGTTTTCAGCAGATCATCGACGGCCGCGTATACCAGGCGGTGACGCGCCACCGGGGAGTGGCCGCGGAACGCTTCGGCTACGATGCGAATGCGGAAATGGCTCTGACCGCCCGCCGCTCCCGCGTGACCCGCGTGCAAGTGGCTTTCGTCTTCGATGGTCAGCAGAGACGGTGCGAACCGGCTCTGCAGCCGCTCGCGCAGGCGCTGCGAGCGGCCGGATGCAGGTTCGCGGCCGGCAGCGGTCGGGTGGGGAGCCTCGGTAGTCATGGGTTACCCCGGCTCCGTTGCGGGCGCTTTGGTTCTGCCGCTCAGCCACAGGACCTGCGGTACCATGAACACGAACAGCGCGATGGGGAGGCCGAACAGCTTGAAATTGACCCAGGTGTTTTCGGTGAAGTTCCATGCCACGTAAATGTTCGCCGCCGCGAGCAGGGCGAACCAACCCACCCATAGTCCATTGATCAGCAGCCAGGTGCGCGATGTTATCTGGATCGGCTCCGGGAAGGCCGCTTCGAGCGTGCGCCGGGCGAGGGGCTGCTTGCCGATGAACATGCTGCCGAGAAATGCGGCTGCGGCAAGGCCGAGCAGCACCGTAGGCTTCCATTGAATGAAGCGGCGATCATGCAACAGCAGCGTAGCCGAGCCGAGCACCAACACCACCGCCACCGTGACGATATGCATGGTTTTGAACTTGCCTGTGCTCACACGGTGAATCACGAGCTGCAGCACGCAGGCGAGCATCAATGCCGCCGTGGCCCAGTAGATGCCGGCCAGCTTGTAAACGACGAAGAAAACGATCAGGGGCGACCATTCGAGGAGGTGATTCATGCCTGTATCATAGCCGACGGCATGAGTATCTACCTGCAACTGCATCCGGTGTCTCCACAGCGTCGCTTCGTGCGCCAGGCCGTCCAGGTTTTGCGCGGTGGCGGAGTGATCGTTTACCCCACGGATTCTTGCTATGCGCTCGGCTGCCACATCGGCGACAAGGCAGCGCTCGAGCGTATCCGCGAGATTCGGCAGACGGATCACAATCATCACTTCACGTTGGTGTGCCGCGATCTGGCTGAAGTCGGAAAATACGCCATGGTCGAAAATTGGCAGTACCGGCTGCTGCGCGCCCATACACCGGGCCCGTATACCTTTCTGCTCAAAGCCTCGCGCGAGACACCGCGCCGGCTGAAGCACGAACGGCGGGGTACCATTGGATTGCGGGTGCCGGATCATCCGGTGACCGCCATGCTGCTCAGCGAGCTGGAGGAGCCCGTCATGAGCTCGACGCTGCTGCTGCCAGGCGAGGAACTGCCCCGTACCGACGCCCGCGAGATCTATGAAAAGCTGGAACACAGCGTCGATATGGTGTTGGACGGCGGCAATTGCGGGATGATTCCGACCTCGGTGATCGACCTGTCGGGCGACCATGCCATCGTGGTGCGAAGCGGCCGCGGTGATGTTAGTCCCTTTGCCACTTGAGCCACCGTATAATGCCGCCGCCGCGGCGTGAAATAGAGTTATCGTCATTTCTAAAAAATGAGTGTAAGCATTGGATTTATCAGTAGTTTTAAAGAATATCTCGATCTATGCAATCCCTGCGCTGTTTGCAATCACTCTGCACGAGGTGGCTCATGGCTGGACGGCCCGATACTTCGGTGACCGCACGGCCGAGATGCTCGGTCGCCTGAGTTTGAATCCACTGCGCCATATCGATCCCATTGGCACGGTGCTGGTACCGGTCCTGTTACTGGCCTTCGGCGCACCGCTGTTCGGTTGGGCAAAGGCGGTGCCGGTGGCGACGAGTGCGCTGCGCAATCCTCGTCTGGCGATGGTGTTAGTGGCGCTCGCCGGCCCTGCCGCAAATATTTTCATGGCCCTCATCTGGTTCGGCGTGCTGGCGGCGATCACCCCGATCCATGGCGATGCCGCATTGAGCTATTGGATCGGCTTGATGGCGCAGGCCGGCATCTGGATCAACACGATTCTGGCGGTGTTCAATCTGCTGCCAATTCCGCCGCTCGACGGCGGGCGCGTGCTCGCTGGACTGCTGCCGCCCCCTTTGAGCGCGCGCTTGGAAAAGATCGAGCCGGTGGGTCTGGTCATCGTCATTGGACTCAGCGTATTCGGCCTGTTTTCCTGGCTGTTCCATCCCGTCCTGCACGTCGTGCAAGGGGTCATACATGAATTGCTGGGGTCCTCCGCGTGAGCGGCCCGATACAGAACCGGCGCGTGCTGTCGGGCATGCGGCCCACCGGCCAGTTGCACCTAGGCAATTATCACGGCGCACTCAAGAATTGGATCGAACTGCAGTACCAGTACGAGTGCTATTTCTTCATCGCCGATTGGCATGCGCTGACCACGGGCTACGAGGACACCTCGAAGCTAGAGGAGTTCGTCTGGACCATGGCGGTCGACTGGCTGGCAGCGGGCCTGAATCCGGGCGTCGCGACCTTGTTCATTCAATCCAAGGTGCCGGAGCACGCGGAACTACATCTGCTGCTGTCGATGATCACGCCCTTGGGATGGCTGGAACGCGTTCCGTCCTACAAGGACCAACAAGCGCAGCTGGCGGATCGCGATTTGAGCACTTACGGTTTTTTGGGCTACCCGCTGCTGCAGTCGGCGGATATCTTGCTGTACCGCTCGCAGTACGTGCCCGTGGGCGAAGACCAGGTTGCGCACGTGGAAATTACCCGCGAGGTGGCGCGGCGCTTCAACCACATCTACGGCCGCGAGCCCGATTTCGAACAGAAGGTCGAGAAGGCCATCAAGAGCTTGGGAACGCGAAATTCCGCCATGTATCGCTCGCTGCGCAAGGAGTTTCAGGAAAAGGGTCATACGGACGCACTGGCCAAGGCGCGCGCGCTGGTCGAGGCAAATGCCCGCTTAACCGTCGCCGACCGCGATCGGCTGTTTGGATTTCTCGAGGGAACGGGTATTGCGATCCTGCCCGAGCCTGAAGTGTTGCTCACCGCGACACCAAAGGTCCCGGGGCTGGATGGGCGCAAGATGTCCAAGTCCTACGGCAACACCATTGGATTGCGCGAAGACCCCGACTCCATCGTCAAGAAGATCAAGGCCATGCAAACCGACCCGGCGCGAGTGCGGCGCACCGATCCGGGCGACCCCGAGAAATGCCCCGTTTGGGATCTGCACAAACTGTATTCAAATGCCGACACTCAGGCATGGGTGCAAAATGGTTGCCGCAGCGCCGGTATAGGTTGCTTGGAATGCAAGTCGCCGCTGATCGACAAGATCGTCGAAGAGGTGTCCGCCATCTCGAAGCGCGCGCAAGAGTTTGAAGAGAATCCAGAACTGGTACGCGGTATCATCGCCGAAGGTTGCGAGCGGGCGCGGGGGGCTGCGCGCGATACGCTCGAGGCCGTCCGTCAAGCCATGGGCATGAACTACCGATGAAACCTGAATTGACGCTGGTGCAGAACGTCGCGGCGGTGCCGCCGGCACCGGCGCCGCAGCCGGCGCAGAGTGAAATGCCGTTTGCGGTGGTGGAGGGTCAACCCATTACCGAGATGCCGCGAGATCTGTACATCCCGCCGCAGGCTCTCGAGGTTTTTCTCGAAGCGTTCGAAGGTCCGCTCGACATGCTGCTGTACCTGATTCGGCGGCAGAATCTCGACATTCTCGACATTCCGATCGCCGAGATCACGCGCCAGTACATGCGCTATATCGAATTGATGCAGGTATTGCAGTTGGAGCTGGCGGGCGAGTATCTGCTGATGGCGGCCACGCTCGCCGAGGTAAAATCGCGCATGTTGCTGCCGCGCGTCGGCAGCGATGTGCCCGCTGAAGAGTCGGATCCGCGGGCCGAGCTGGTACGCCGTCTGCAGGAGTACGAGCGCTTCAAGCGTGCCGCCGAAAGCATCGACCGCATGCCGCGGTTGGAGCGCGACACCTGGGTGGCGTCCGCTGACCTGGTGGACCGCAAAGTCGTGCGCATTCCGCCGCAGGTCAGCCTGCAGGAAATGCTGCTGGCTTTTCAAGACGTGCTGTCGCGCAGCGACATGTTTGCGCATCACCACGTGCAGCGCGAGCCCCTGTCGGTGCGCCAGCGCATGACAGACGTGTTGTCCTCGCTGACAGCGCACGCATTTGTGGATTTCGTGCATTTGTTTCGCGCGGATGAGGGCCGTCGCGGAGTGACGGTCACCTTCGTCGCCGTTCTGGAGCTGCTGCGCGAAGGATTGATTGAAATCGTGCAATCGGAAGCCTACGGACCTCTGCACGTGCGCCTCGGCAATCCGGCCCGGCATCTCACACTGGTGGCCGACGACGGCGCCGCGAATGACGACCTTGCGAGAACCCAATGAACGATCAATACGTAAAGAATGTGATTGAAGCTGCGCTGCTCGCCGCCGGACGGCCGCTCTCCATGGACGAGTTGGTGAGCGTATTCGACGAGCGCGATGGGTCCAACTCCGAAGAAGTTCGGGACGCGCTGGCGGCATTGACGGCGGACTACGAAACGCGCGGCCTGGAGTTGCTCGAAGTGGCGAGCGGCTATCGGATTCAAATCAGGGCGGCCGTGGCGCAGCCCGTGTCGCGGTTGTGGCAGGAGCGGCCGGCCAAGTATTCGCGCGCGCTGCTCGAAACACTGGCGCTGGTTGCGTATCGCCAGCCGATTACGCGCGGCGAAATCGAGCAGATCCGCGGCGTGGCGGTGAACCCCAACATCATCAAGACGCTGCTGGAACGCAGCTGGATCCGCGTCGTCGGGCATCGCGACGTCCCCGGCAAGCCGGAGCTTCTGGGCACAACGCGCGAGTTTCTGGATTATTTCAGCTTGAAGAAGCTGGACGACTTGCCGACACTGGCCCAGCTCAAGGAACTCGAGGATTTGCGAGTGCAGTTGACGCTGCCGGGCGCAGGCCCGGAAGTTCCTGCGACGGGCGAGGCTGATTTGGCCGACGCGGCCGATGCGGGGACGATCGACGACGCCGATGTGGAAGCTGATGCGGACGATGATGAGGATGCCCCTAGGGACGGCAGGCAGGACGCCGACAATACCCAAGACGCGGATGCCGGGTCGCCGCTGCCACACGGCCTGGTCGCGCGCGGTACGCAAGACGATCCGAATTGATGCGACCGCGACCGCCCCGCAAGCAATCGGCGCCGCGAAAAGACCAGCCACCCACCGAGCGCATCCAAAAGCTGCTGTCCGCAGCCGGCATAGGCTCGCGTCGTGAAGTGGAGCGCTGGATTCGCGAGGGCCGCCTGAAGATCAACGGCGACGTGCCTGAGTTGGGCACCAAGCTTGACGCCAGGGATCGCATCACCTTGGACGGCCGGCCGGTCAGATTGCACACGCCGGCGGTCAAGGAACTGCGCGTGCTGCTGTTCCACCGTTCGCCGGGTGAGAGCCTCGATCTGAAGGCCGCCACCTCGCGCGCGGCCGAACACTTGAATTTGCCGCGGTCCGCCGGACGCTGGCTCGCGATTCAACCCATGCCGCCGGTCGACGGCGGATTGGAAATTCTCACCGATGACGGAACCTGGGCCCATCGGGTGTCGCGCGGCGTACACGCGCTCACGATCGACTACGTGCTGCGGATGCGCGGGCCTCTGCAGGACGATCTGGTCGAGGAATTTCGCGCCGCCACGGAATGCGAGGGTGAAGCCATGAGCATTTTGCAGGCAGATGCTCAGTACGGCGAGGGATTCAACCATTGGCTGAACGTTACGGTGCGTGCGACACGCTCGGCACAGGTGCGCCATTGGTGGGGGGCGCGGGGAATCATCGTCAGCCGCTTGATGCGGGTACGGTTCGGTCCGGTGCACCTGTCGCGGGAACTGCCGCGCGGCCATTCGCGTGCCATGCTCGCTAGCGAGCGTAATGCACTTAACAACGAGATCGACGCTGCCCGCTCAGCCGTGGACGCAGCCAAGCTCGGCACGGCAGCAACAAGCGGCGCCTGTGTATCCCGCAACGTCGAAGCTGGTGCCACCGAATCTGGCGCCGCCGAATCCGGCGCCGAGGACTAGTGTCCCGCAGGCGGCGCGGCAGGCGTCTCGCCGTGGCCTGCGGCGGGCTGTGAGGCCTGCAGCAATTGCGCCAGATGCTGCTGCCATAACGCAGCCCAGGTGTGCGTGCCGTGCCCGTGAGTCTGATCGGAGGCCGGCAGCAGTACGAAGCGGGCACCCTTCACGCGGGCGATTTCACGTTCCGCTATCCCAAGCTCCGGCGGATTGATGAAATCGTCGGCCGAGTTGATCTGCGTCAACGGCACGTTGATCTTCTCCAAGGCGGAGGCAGGGTCGTAATCGCGCGACGCCGACACCGCATACAGCAAATCGTTGGCGTCCAAATCGTCTAATTGGCGCTGCATGTACTTGTCGAGGAATTGGTCGGCCGCATCGCGGGTGGGCAGGGCGATCTGCATAGGGATCGGCGCGCTGCCGGCGATCATCAGCAGCCCGGCGGCCGTGCGCAGTGCGCGCAGGGGCTCGCTCATATACTCGCCCTGCTGCCAATCCGGATCGGTGCGGATTGCTTGGATGATCAGATCGCGCCAGAGGCGGTTACGACCCGCGATTTGTACCGGCAGGCAAGCCAGCGGCATCAGCGCATCCATGAAATCCGGATGTGCTTCGCCCCACATGAAGGTGTGCATGCAGCCCATCGAGGTGCCCATCACCAGCCGCAGGTGATCCACCTGCAGGCCCTCCGACAACAAGGAATACTGCGCGGCCACCATATCGGCATAGTCGTACTGTGGGAAGCGCGCGTGCAAGCCATCGCTGGGCTTGCTGGATTTTCCGTGGCCGATTCCATCCGGCAGAATGATGAAGTAGCGGCTGCTGTCGAGCAGCTGCCCCTTGCCGAACAGCACGCCCGCGAAATGCTCATTGAGCAGGCTGCGGCCCGACCCCCCGGTGCCGTGCAGGATCAGCACCGCATTGCTCACGCGGCCGTGCGCGTCGTGCTTCGGCTTGCCGAGCGCCGTGAAGTGCAGCCGCAACTCCTGCAGCACTTCTCCCGACGCAAAATGAAAATCATGGAGTATGTAGTCACCCTCGTACGGAGCTTCGCCGGCGGCAGGCGAGTAGTCGGCCGTGATCCCGGTCCGCGCCAGACAAAGGGCCATGATGCAGCTGCAAGCCGCCAGAAATTGCCGTGACCTCATCTCTCCCCCATGCTCACTGCGCCTCGATGTAGCGCCCATCAATACCGCGACTTTGCCCGCTCAGCAAGTACAGAAACGGCCCGCTCACGGTAGCCGGTGCCGGCACCGTGTTGGGATCCTCGGCGGGATAGGCAGCGGCGCGCATGGCCGTGCGCATGCGCCCGGGGTTCACGCTGTTGATGCGGATATTCGGTTCGCCCTCGAGTTCCTGCGACAACATGCTGCGCACCGCCTCCAACCCGGACTTGGCAACGGCATAGGCCCCCCAAAAGGGACGCGGATTGTTCACCACGCCGCTGCTGACGAAAATCACCGAGGCGTCCGCGGACTTGCGCAGATTGGGCAGCAACACCTGGGTCAGTATGAATGGTGCCGTCAGGTTTACGTGCAGCACCCTGACCCAAGTAGGCACATCGTATTGTTCCAGCGGCGTGCGGTCGCCGAGGAGAGCGGCTGCGTGCACCACGCCGTCGAGCTTGCCGAATTCGCGGGCGATGGTCGCTGCCAAACCGTCGTACTCCACCGCCGTCGCGGTGGCAAGATCCAGGATGGCCATTGCGGGTCGCGGCGCGCCCATGGCTTTTATTTCATCGTATACCTGCTCGAGCTTGCGCAAGTTGCGCCCCGACAGGATCACGGTGGCCCCGGCCCGTGCGCATTCGATCGCGAGCGCGCGCCCCAGGCCACCACCGGCGCCGGTGATCAGGATGACGCGTCCGGCCAGGAGGTTGGGGTGGGGCGTGAACTGCGTAGGAATCATGTAAGGCTCCAAATTCATCCAAAGCTCCGGGTTACGTTCACGCGCGCCGCGCCGCCTGCCAGGCGAGCAGCAGGTCCTTTAGGCGCCTGCGGGACGGCGCGGGGGCGTGGTTTTGCAAATGCTCCAGTCCGAGCGCGGCAAGCACCAGCAAATGCCGCTCTGCCTGACGGTGTGCCCGCGGCAAACCCTGCGCGGCACGATTGAAGTACAGTGCGGCCTGCTCGCGCAGCCGCTGCAAATACGCTTGCAGCTGCGCCGGGGGTGCGTCGGCGGCGAGATCGGCGTTGTCGATGCCCGCGGCCATCAGTTCGTCGACGGCAAATGGCACACGCCCGGCACGCGCTTCCCGGCGGTAGTCGCGGATCGCTCGTGCGAGGTAATCGGCCGCCGCCAGCCATCGGGTGCAATCGCGCAATGTTTCCTGGTCTTGGATCTCGCCGGCGAGGCGCGACGCCAGGGCCAAAGGGCCGCCCCACAGAGCATCCGACTGTGGTCCCAGATCCGTGCCGCGTTCCAGAGGCACTCCGTTGATTTGCGCGGCGGCGGCCTGCACCGCAGTCAGCAGCGGCGTGAAATCGGTGGAGGCGGCGCCGGGCAATGCGGCGAGGTAGCTGCTGATGGGATGGACAGCGCAACGTGCCGTAAGCCGCTGCATTTCCTCTTGCCACCAGGCCAGTTTCAAGCGCGCCACGGCGGAATCGGTGGCGGGATCGGTCAGCGCCTGCCACTCGGCGCCGAGGGCGTAAATGCCGAGCAGAGGCGGGCGCGCCGGCGCAGCGGCGAACAGCCAGCTCCAATAGCGCGGCGTACCGGGTGGTATGGCGCGCGTCCGATAGGTCTCATCAAGAGGTTTCAGAATCTGTCTCGCCTGTAGAGTCCGCTACGACACCGGCGTTACGAGGAATGCGGGCGAGGTTCTCCACCGGCTCGATGACCTCGATCTCGCGGCTCACGCGCAGCCCCAGTCCCTCGAAGCGGCGAGCCGCGGGCAACACCTGCTGTTCCAAGGAGCCGACGGCCCGGTTGAAGGAATCGACGCTGCTGCCCAAGGATCGCCCCAGCTTGCCCAAATGTTCGCCGAACACGGCGAGCCGCTTGTACAATTCTTCGCCGAGCCCGCGAATTTCTGCGGCGTTGTCGGCGAGCGCCGACTGCTTCCAGCCAAACTGCACGATCTTCAGCAAGGCGACCAGGCTGGTCGGCGTCGCCAGCATGACATTCTGCCGCAGCGCGTCGTCGATCAGTCCGGGGTTCTCCTGCAGCGCCGCCGTCAAGAACTGGTCGCCCGGCAGGAATAGCACGACGAAGTCCGGGCTGCACTCGAACTGTGCCCAATACTGTTTCGAGGATAGCTCGCGAATCCGCGCACCGACAATTTGCGCATGGCGGCGCAGCTGCGCACGGCGCTCCTCGTCGCTCTGCGCCTCGATGGCCGAAAGATAGGCGTCGAGAGGAGTTTTTACGTCGACGACGATGTCGCGCCGGTCAGGCATGTGCACCACCATGTCGGGCCGAATCGCGCCGCTGTCCGTGCTGCGATGCTGCTGTTCGGTAAAATCGACGTGCAGCGTCATGCCCGACAACTCCACCAGACGGCGCAGGGTGATCTCGCCCCACTGCCCACGCACGTCCGGCCGCCGCAGGGCGGTGACCAAATTCCGTGTTTCCCGCGACAGCAGGTTCTGGCCTCCGGCCAACGCCTCCATCTGGATCTTGATGCCCGCGAACGAATCGATACGATCGCGCTCGATGGCTTGAATCTGCGCTTCTGTCTTGGCGAGTGCCTCACGAATCGGCTGCACCAGCGATTCGATGGCCGTCTCGCGCTCCTTCAGTGCCTGCGAGGCGTCCGCCTGTTGGCGGGCGAGGCGCTCGCGCGCCAGCTGCAGGAACACCTCGCTGTTGCTCTGCAGGCTGTCGCGCGCCAATTCGCCGAACACTGCCTGCAGTTGTTCGCGCGCCCGCGCCAATGCCTGCTCGCGTTCGGCGCTGAGGATTTCCTCCGTCTTGAGGCGCGCCCGCAGCAATTCGGTCTCGATCCGCAAGGATTGCTCGCGCCGCGCGCGCCACAGCAACGCCGCCAGCGCACCGAGCCCCGTGCCTGCGACCAACGCCAGCCAGACCATGCCGTCATTCATGAGCGCTCGCCGGTGTCTAGCCAGTTCAATAGATCCAAGGCTTTGTGCAAGTGCCCGTCGCCGCCCCAGGCCGTCGAATCCTCATCGGCGCCGAGGTAGCCGTAGTCTGCGATCAGGGCGCGCATTCCGGCCGCGTGGGCGGCCTGCACATCACGCTCGGCGTCACCCACATAGACGCATTCCCCGGGCGCCACTCCGGCTAGCGCTGCTGCATGCAGCAGCGGCAGCGGATGCGGTTTGCGTTCCGCGAGCGTGTCGCCGCTGACCACACAGTCGAAGCGGGCACTCAATCCCATTTCTTCGAGCAGCGGCTCCGTCAGCCACGCCGGCTTGTTGGTGATGATTCCCGACTTCAGACCGCGGCCGGCCAGGGCGTCCAGCACACGTTCCATCCCGGGAAACAGCCGCGTGTCGCGGCTCAGCGCGCCGCGATAGATTTCCAGAAAACGCTGTTGCAATGCGGCCGCTTGGCTAGGCATGACGTCGGGAAATCCGATCTTCACGACGCGTGCGGCGCCGTGACTGACCGCGGAGCGCACCTCCTCGTAGGGCAGTGGCGCGCGTCTATGCTCGCTGCGCAGCATGTTCAGGGCTCCCACCATATCGGGTGCGGTGTCGAGCAAAGTGCCGTCCAGATCGAAAAAGATTGCGCGCAGCGCCGGCCGCGCCTCAGGTGGCATGCTCAGACAGGCTCCTTTGCGAACCGCGTGAAGTGCGCTAGGTAGTTGACATCCGTGTTCGGCGACAGCCGAAACGAACGCGTCAACGGATTGTAGGCAATGCCGGTTAAGTCGCGCAGCTCCAATCCGGCCTCGTGCCCCCAACGAGCGAGCTCGGATGGGCGAATGAATTTCAAATATTCATGAGTGCCGCGCGGCAGGACGCGTGCAATGTATTCGGCGCCGACGATCGCAACCGCGAATGCCAGCGGATTGCGGTTCAGGGTGGAGACGATGATGTCGCCGCCGTGCTGCACCAGGGCGGCCAGTGCCTTGATGCTGGCCGCCGGGTCCGGCACGTGCTCGAGCATTTCCATGCAAGTCACCAGATCGAATGCGCCGGGGCGTTGTAGGGCCAGTTCCTCGGCCTCGACAGCGCGATATTCCACCGCTACTTTGGCGTCAAGCGCATGCAGCTCCGCGACGTCGAGCACGGCTTGCGACAAGTCGATGCCCAGGACCTGCGCACCGCTGCGCGCCATCGCCTCGGAGAGGATGCCTCCGCCACAGCCCACATCGAGAACCTGTTTGCCCGTCAAGCCCGAAGCGTGTGTGGCCGCTGCGCGCTCGATGTACTTCAGACGCAGGGGATTGAGATCGTGCAATGGCTTGGATGGCCCCTTGGGATCCCACCAGCTCTGTGCCAGCGCGGTGAATTTTGCGAGTTCTGCGGGATCGACATTTCGGGCGGACGTTTGCATGTCATTCTCCGGTATTCAGGCGCACGGCCCAGGCGCCGGCACGTTCGGCGGCGGCGCGCCAGTCCAGGCGAGTCAATTCTCCGTCCGCCAGCAGTTGCCGGCCCGCGACCCAGACGTCGCTCACCATGTCACGGCTGCCGCAAAAGACCAATTGGGTCACCGGGTCGCCGACGGGCTGGGTGGCTGGGCCGCCGAGGTCGACGCAGCACAGGTCGGCCCATCTCCCGGGTTCCAATGTTCCGACGTCGGCGTCCAGTCCCAGAACCGCGGCGCCGCCGCGTGTGGCCATGGCGAGCGCATCCCATGCGGAGAGCGGCGCTTGGCCCGCGCAGCACATCTGTGCCAGCAATTTCATCTCACCCCATATGCCAAGGTTTTGACAGGGCGTGCCGCCGCCACTGCCAAGACCTAAGCGAATCGCGGATGCGGCGAAAGTGGCGGCAGGCGGCAGTACACCCGCCTGCTTGAGATTCGACTGCGGGCAGAGCGTGATGGCTATTCCGGTGCGTTGTGCCAGTGCGGCATCCGCGGCCGTGGCATGCGCCATATGGACTGCATTCAACGACGGCGTAAGCAGCCCCAATTGCCAAAGCCGCTCGATCGGACGCATGCCGTAACGGGCAATCGACGCGGCGATTTCGGCCGCCGACTCATGCAGGTCGATCATGATCCCTGCATCGAGCTCATCGGACAGGGTGGCAATGCGGGTGAAGTCGGCATCGCTCAGCGAGTTCGGTCCATGCGGTGCGAAAATGGTGGAAATCAGCGGATGGCCCTTGTATTCATCACGCACACTCAAACTTTTGGTCAGACAATCGGCGGCGGACGCCGCCCAAGGGTTCGATGTCTCCGTCACCGGCATACCGATAACAGCGCGCATCCCCTGTTCGCCGGCCGTGCGGGCCGTCACCTCGGGGAAATAATAGCGGTCCGCGAAGCTGGTGACGCCGGAGGTGAGCATTTCTGCGATTGCCACCAAGACGCCGACGCGCACGAATTCCGCGCCAATCGGACGCGGTTCATACGACGCGGCGAGCGGCGAGACGGCGCCCGTGGGCGTCCCACGAAACAACGTCATGGCGGCATGCGTGGCGGCATTGACCATCCCCGGCATCAACAGATGCTGGGGCCGCGGCACGCGCGCCGTCGCAGCGTAACGCAGCACCGCATCCGCGCTCGGCAAGAGATCGAGAATGCGACCGTCTCGCACCACTAAAGTGTGATTTTCGAGGACCCTACCGGGCATGCTCATGGGCACGATCCAGCGGGCCTCGATGCTTAAATCGGCGAGAACTGCAGGCATTCCCAAGTATATCGGCTTATCGGCGTCGTGGGCTTAAGGCCGGAGAGGATATGTGCTAGAATTCGACCATGTTTCAGACATGCCTCGCCCCTTTTAAACCCGCTTAATATAGCCACGAAGGCTGCACCGGACTCTCGCAGATGGCCGAGATCGCTCGCGAAATATTGCCCGTAAATCTCGAAGACGAGATGCGCA
>JBDUBO010000006.1:0-75867 GCA_040004115.1 Gammaproteobacteria bacterium
GGCGCCAGCGTGCATCCACGGGAGATAGTCAAGCTGGCATTGCAGCGCAATTCCGCCGCGGTCATCGTCGCGCACAACCATCCGTCCGGCATCGCCGAACCCAGCCAGGCCGATGAACTCATCACCCAGCGTTTGAAGGAAGCGCTCGCCTTGGTCGATATACGGTTGCTCGATCACATCATCGTGGGCGACGGGGTCAGCGTCTCGCTAGCGGAACGCGGGCTCGTCTGAGACTTGGAAGGGCCGCAGCGTGCTCTGCTTCGGTTCGACTGACGTTTGTGGCGTCGGTAGCCGACAACGCTGGCGGCTTTGCGGCGGCATGATTAGTATATTTTCTATAGACTCGGGCTAACGCGTCAGTCCCTGATCAAGATGTGGCTGGCCGACAGACTCGGGCAACGCAAGGCCGCCAGCAGTCGCTAAAAACCATTCGGAACGAAACAGAGGTATTCATGTTTTCGCTCAGAAACGTTGCCATCGCGTTCGCGCTGGCGCTCTTCGTAGCTGGAACCGGTGCGGATTCGGAGGAGCTTGTCCACGGCGGCGTTGTGCCGCTGCACCTTATTCCGGCAGGTCAGTGGATCGAGGCGGTGGTGGGCGACATGGACAAGCCCGGTCAGCCTTTTGTGATCCGCATTCACCATGACGCCGGCTATGTCGTTTTGCCGCACACACATCCGGAAGACGAGAACATTACCGTCTTGACGGGCAGTTGGGCCCTTGGCATGGGTGCTCGCATTGAAATGTCTGCGTTGGAGCCCATGGAACAGGGAGCCCTGGGATTTGTGCCAAAAAAGATGGCGCACTTCGGATATGCAAAGGCAGAAACAATGCTGCAAGTTCATGGGATTGGACCATTCGTAAATCTGCCCATCGATCCCGTATTCGAACTGACAAAAAATGGTGTCCTGGTAAAGCTGTCGTTACTCAAGCCGGGGGTTCCAACTTCATCCAGCCCGGGGGAATGCTTCAAATTGAAAATTGGCGCGGCCTTCAAGGGCGAGCGAGGCGAAGGCATCGTGGTCGGCGCGTTGTGCTCCCCGGCAAATCAGTTCACTCAGTACTGGATACAAGAATCGAACGGTGACCGATTTTGGTCCACCCTACGAGAATTGAAGCCCGGGTAAATCGTTGCTTTGCACGCGGCAATTTAGGAGATTTAGCGGCCGCTTTGAGGCAGGTAATGTGATGTCTACCTTGCCTGGTTATGCGGTCTTCAAAGGCCCGGTGACCTTGTAAGTACTTAGAATGATGCCGGACGGCATTGCTTTCGTGCTGACGAGCTCGAACGAGCGTGCCGGGGTTCCCACCGCAAAGAAGCGCTTCCCCACGCACAACAAGACTGGATAGACGGCCAGCAGGATTTCATCCACTAGCCCATGCGCCAGCAGCGTCGATGTCAGCGTGGAGCTACCCGAGAGGATGAGATCCGGGCCGGCCTGCGACTTGATTCGGCGAGTGCCCTCGACGATGTCTGGTCCAACGCCCTCGAACGGGCCCCATGCAAGGCTCTCCGGACGGTGCGTAACGATGTATTTTGTTGCCGCGTTGAGGCGGTCCGCAAACGGCATGCTCGGCGCCTTTGGCCAGAAGCTCGACCACATATCGTAGGTGCGACGGCCAAGCAGCAGATCGAACCTCTCGCCATGCGCGGCGAGCATTGCGTCCCGGCCAGCGGGGGTCCGATAGGGCGCCGTCCAGTCGCCGTAGGGGAAGTCGCCGTCTTCGTTGGTGTTCTGGATCACGCCGTCCAGCGAGATGTGCTCGATGATTTTGAGCTTCCTCATTTTGAGTCTCCGTGTTCTCGGGTTGAGATCTTTGCGGCTGATGCGCGAGCGACTCAACTTGCAACTATATGACGAAACACGGTCGTGAATCTCGACACTCAACGCGCCGGGCCCCATGTTGCTCGAAGCGGCGGTGGCTATAGAGAAATTCGCAGCAGTAGATTTCTCGACTATTGTTAAATTGATAGCCAATAGATAGGTTGTGCAGCATGTATCTAGAAATTAGCCCCTGTCTGCACCGAAAAGTAAGAACCGTAAGTTGCGCAATTCAAGAACGTGTAAGAAGGTACGAACCTAAAGTTTGAGGAGATCGTCGCTTGAATCCAGCAACTGTCATTCTCGCGCTGTGCGCGGCCGCGCACCTATCTCCGGCGGTCTCGCAGGAAATGCATTCGCATCCGCCACCCGAAAAATTAGGGACCGTCACCTTTGCGACATCGTGCGCGCCCGGTGTGCGCAAGGATTTTCAGCGCTCGGTCGCGCTGCTGCACTCGTTTGCCTACACGGCCTCGGAAAAGTCATTCCGCGAGGTCGCCGCAGCCGATCCTAATTGCGCCATGTCCCACTGGGGCATTGCCATGTCCTACTACCACCAGCTGTGGAGTCCGCCGAGTCCTGACGAATTGCGCAGCGGGCAAAAGGAAATCGAACAGGCGGGTCATTTGGGTGTGGCTTCGCCGCGAGAGAGGCAGTACATCGCGGCTGCGGCTGTCTACTACAAGGATGCGGAGCATGTGCCGCCACAGGTCCGAGCCAAGGCCTATGCGGACGCCATGGCGGGCGTTGCGCGAAACAACCCAAAGGATACCGAAGCCCAGGTGTTCTATGCCTTGGCGCTGATCGCCACCGCGCCGCTCCAGGATCGTACCCATGCCAATCAGAAGCACGCAGCCGCCATCCTGGAGCCCATTTATCGCGATCAACCCGATCACCCGGGCGCCGCGCACTACCTGATTCATACCTACGACAGCGCGGAGCTGGCGCCGCGCGGACTGGCCGCGGCCCGCGCCTACTCAAAAATCGCGCCTTCCGCGCCGCATGCCCTGCATATGCCTTCGCATATCTTTACGCGACTGGGTCTGTGGGATGATTCCATTACGTCGAACCTCGCCGCGCGGGCCGCGGCGCACTCCGAAGGTGATCAGGGCGAAGAGCTCCATGCCATGGATTATCTGGTCTATGCGTATTTGCAACGAGGACGCGATTCCGACGCCGAAAGTTTGCTGGTGGACCTACATTCCATGGGTGCTTTGCTGGGCGACGATTTCAAAGTCGGCTATGCCGCAACGGCCATGCCGGTTCGGCTGGCGATGGAGCGCCACCGATGGAGCGACGCCGCGGCCCTGCAACCGCTGCCGGGGTCCCCTCCACACATTGCGGCCCTGGTCTATTGGGCTCGGGCTGTTGCCAGCGCGCGCTCGGGACACCCGCGGGCCGCGGATGCCGACATCGCGAAGATCGCGACTTGCCGGCAACAGCTCAAGGCCGCAGGCGACGACTACTGGGCAACACAGGTCGAGGTGCTCGGCAAGGAAGCCAAGGCTTGGCAGCTGGCGGCGACCCAACACTCCGCAGAAGCCGTGCAATGGCTGCGGCAGGCAGTGGACGAAGAACAATTGCTCGAGAAATTACCGGTGACTCCGGGCCCCATCGTTCCCGCAAGCGAGCAGCTGGGAGATCTGCTGCTCAGCCAAAACCATCCCACGGAGGCGCTCGCGGAATTTCGCGCAGCGTTGCTGGATGCTCCCGGCCGGCGCGGAGCGTTAATCGGTGAAGCGAACGCCGCCGCGTCGGCAACTCATTGATTTTTATAGCTATTATCCTCGAGACCCCGAGGTCTTATTGCCCTGTCTGGGCGACCCTGGTATAAAGCCCGGCTTCTCCACGCTTCTTCAAGTTCAAGGGTTTGCCACATGTCGCGAGTTTGCCAAGTCACGGGCAAGGGTCCGAAAACGGGTAATACGGTCTCCCACGCGAATAATCGCAAGCGGCGCCGCTTTTTGCCGAATCTGCATACTCACCGCTTCTGGTCCGAAGTCGAGAAGCGCTTCTTGAGCTTGCGCGTGTCGACCCGCGGTTTGCGCACCATCGAGAAACGCGGTGTGGACGTAGTGGTTGCGGATCTGCGCGCCAAAGGCGTCAAGGTTTAAGGAATACTCATGCGCGACAAAATCAAATTGGTTTCTTCGGCCGGCACGGGTCACTACTACACCACCACGAAGAACAAGCGTCTGCATCCGGACAAGCTGGAAACGAAGAAATTCGATCCGGTAGTGCGCAAGCACGTTCCGTACAAAGAATCGAAGATCAAGTAATCTCTCCGCCCGAGCTTTCACACGCCCGAGCTCCCTGAAGTAGAAACGACGAAACGCGGCATCGCGCTGGGCTTGCTGCGCCGTCGCGTAATCGACGTCAACGTCCGCGAGCGGCGTCTGCGCTGGCCCATTGCCGCGCACTTCGAAGCCTCCATCCGCGGCCAAACCGTGCGCGGCATCGAGCGACGCGCCAAGTACATTTTGATCCGCTTCGACGCCGGCACGCTGATCCTGCATCTCGGCATGTCGGGCAGCCTGCGCCTGGTCAAGTTGGGCACTGCGCCGAAAACCCACGATCACTGGGACATCCACGTCGACAGCGGTTGGTTGCTGCGCTTTCACGATCCGCGGCGCTTCGGCAGCCTGCACTGGACCGACACCGATCCCGCCCTTCACCCTCTGCTCGCCAAGCTGGCACCCGAGCCCTTGAGCCCGGAGTTCGACGGCGAGTACTTATTTCGTGCCACCCGCAAGCGCAGCGTCGCCATCAAGCAATTCATAATGAATTCCCAGGTCGTGGTCGGGGTCGGCAACATATACGCCAGCGAGGCATTGTTTCGCGCGCGCATTTCGCCGCGCCGGGCCGCGCGCCGCCTCACCCGCAAAGACGCCGCCGCGCTTGCCAAAGCCATCAAGGCCGTGCTCGGCGAAGCGATCAAAACCGGCGGCACCACCCTGCGCGATTACGTCAATGCCGACGGTGCGCCCGGATATTTCAGCCAGAAATTATTCGTGTATGAACGCAAGGGAGCGGCCTGCCGCGTATGCAAGTCCCTCATCAAGCAATTCGTCCAGGGTCAGCGTTCCACCTACTGGTGCTCGACCTGCCAGCACTGACCAAGAACGTCGCGCCTCTACTTCAGCCTCGCGCTCTCCCTGGCGCACGCCCTGCCTAGTACACGAGGCCGGCGCCTTCGCCTCGCGGATCGGACGCGGCCTCCACCTTGCCGCTGGCGAAGTCCCAGGTGATGACCTGCATATTGCCCCACTTCCACCCGGGCATCTTGAGCGTATGCCCCATGGCCTGCAGCGCTGTAATCTCGGCATCGGTGAATGCACCCTGCTCGTAGTCCACATCGTCGGGCAGGTACTGATGGTGGTAGTGCGGATACTTCACGATGTCCGCCGCATTCATTCCATCCATATAATTGAGTGTACCCAACAGAACCATGCTGATGATGAAGCTGCCGCCCGGCGAGCCCACGATCATCAAGCCCTTGGGCGTCTCGACAAACGTCGGCGACATGCTGGATAGGCTGCGCTTGTTCGGCGCAATGGCATTGGCGGTGGCACCCACCAATCCAAATTCATTGGGCCTGCCGGGCTTGGTGGAGAAATCGTCCATCTCGTTGTTGAGCAGCACCCCCGTTCTTGGCGGCATATAGCCCGTGCCGAAAAACAGATTCACCGTGATCGTCGCCGCGACGCGGTTGCCATCGGCGTCCAGCACGGAAAAATGCGTGGTATTCATCCCGGCCGGCTCCGACTCGATGCCGGGCAGCATATTGGACGGCATGGCCTTGTCGGTGCGAATACTGCTGCGTTGTCCCGCCGCATAATCCATGCTCGAGAGCTGCGCCAACGGCATTTTAACGAAGTCGGGATCGCCCAGGTAAATCGCCCGGTCGCGGTAGGCGCGACGCATAGCTTCGATCACCAGGTGCTTGCGCGTGGCCGAGTCCACTTGGTGCAGATCGAAACCGGACAAGATATTCAGCGCATCGATGATCGCGATGCCTCCCGATGAGGGCGGCGATGCCGACACGATTCGCGCTCCATGATAGTTGCCGATCAGCGGCTTGCGCTCGACCACTCGGTAAGCCGCCAAATCCTGCAGGGTCCAAATGCCGCCGTCCGCGCGCACGCCCGCGACCAGATCCGCCGCGACTCGTCCGGTGTAGAACCCTTTGGCGCCTTGTTGGGCAATTGCCTCCAAAGTATTGGCCAAATCCGGCTGCTTGATGATCGCGCCGATCTCAGGAATCCCGCCGTCCACGGTCAAAAAAGCCTTCGCCGCGTCCGGCGAACGCTGCAAGACCGCCTGCTTGCGGCGAATGCCGCCCTGTAGGCGCGCGTACAGCGGGAAACCCTCGCGCGCGAGTCGGATCGCAGGCTGCAGCAACTGCTTCAACGGCAGCTTGCCGTACTTGTGCGCCAGGTATTCGAAGGCCGCAGGCTCGCCGGGTATGGCCGACGCCAGCGCGCCGGAAATCGATGCGTTCTCGATGGCATTGCCGGCCTTGTCGAGGTACATGTCGCGGGATGCCGCGCCTGGCGCTTTCTCGCGCGCGTCCAGCATGGTCTCGAAACCGTCGGATTGCCGATGCAATAAATAAAAACCCCCGCCGCCGAGGCCGGAACTGCTGGGCTCGACCACGGCGAGTGCCGCCGATACCGCAACCGCCGCGTCGAAGGCATTGCCGCCCGCCGCGAGAATTTCCTGCCCGGCTTGACTTGCCAGCGGATAGGCGCTCGCGATCGCTGCCCGGTGGGCAGCCGGGGTGCGTTCGGCAAGCGCTGACTGTGCGTGCACCACCGGTTTCGAGGCCGGCGCCGGCGCGACGTCGTCGGCAAACGCGGTCGGCGCGCACATGAGCGCCGCTATCAACCACGCCGTTCCAGGGAACGCCCAAGAACCTCGCGCTGCGAATGAGCGGATCAAAGCTGGCGGTGCCGTTTCAGTTCGATCTCGACGATCGGATGCACGAACTCCGACACATTGCCGCCCAGTACCGCGATTTCGCGCACCAGCGTCGAGGAGATGAAGGTGTACTGTTCTTGCGGTGTCATGAACACGGACTCGATTTCAGGAGTGAGGTGCCGGCTCATATTAGCCAATTGGAATTCAAATTCGAAGTCGGACACGGCGCGCAGCCCGCGCACAATGACGGCCAAGCCGTTCTGCCGCGCGAAGTCCACGGTGAGACCGGCATAGCCCTTGACCTCCACGTTATGCACGTCGGCGAGCACGCGCTGAGCCATGTCGACACGCTGTTCGAGGGTGAACATCGGTGCCTTGTTGGGGTTTGCGGCGATGGCCACCACCAAGCGATCGAAAATACTGGCTGCCCGCCGCACCAGGTCGTGATGACCGTTGGTGATGGGATCGAAAGTGCCAGGATAGACAGCGGTTCTTTTGTGCATTTATTGCTCGCGCGCCCCAACGCGCGCCAGATGATACCCCACCTCGCCCGCCGCTTTCGATTTGAGCATTTCCCAGTGGGCAGGCAGCGCCGGCGCGCCCGCGGCCTTCTCGTTTTCCAGGTACACGAGGCCCCCCACCTTCAGCCAGTTGCCTGTGTCCAGCATTGGAACATATTCCGCCAGGGCATCGCGGCCAAACGGTGGGTCCAGGAAGGCAATATCGAAGGGCGCCGCAGGCGTACGCAGAAACCGCACGGCGCCCATTTCCACCACTTGGGAACGCCCGGCCCCGCCGAAGCGGGTCAGCTGCTCCTGAAGTCCACGCGCGGCGGCGACTGCCTGTTCTACGAATATCAGTTCCTTTGCCCCACGGGATAGAGCCTCGAGCCCGAGCGCCCCGGAACCCGCGAACAAATCCAGGCAGCGAGCGCCAGGGACGTGGTGCTGCAGCCAATTGAACAGGGTCTCGCGCACCCGGTCGGGAGTTGGCCTAAGACCCGGAATGTCCGGGAAATTGATGCGCCGACCGCGCCAGTTGCCGCCGATGATGCGCACCGAATTGCGGCCGGCGGGGGTGCTTGATTCCGTCTTGAGATTGGTCACTCCCGGTATCATACCTCCCCAATGACAAACGAAGCCGACAAGCCCGGCGTACGCGGGTTTTTCACGCGCCTACGCGCCAAATTGAACCAGGGCCCCGCTTGGCTCACTGCCGACCTCACGGAGCTGCTGCCCGGGCGCAAGATCGATGCCGAAATTCTCGAGGCGCTCGAGACCCGCCTGATCACCGCTGATGTGGGCGGAGAGGCCACGCGCCGCATCCTCGACGAGCTACGAGGGCAGGTCGCGCGCAAGGAATTGAACGACGTGGACGCGCTGCTCAAGGCCCTGCACGACGCCATGCTCGAGATCTTGAAGCCGGTGGAAATACCTCTGGTGGTGAATCCCGCTCACAAGCCGTATGTGATTCTGGTGGTGGGCATCAACGGCGCCGGCAAGACCACCACCATCGGCAAATTGGCGCGCCGCCTCATCGCCGAGGGGCACAGCGTCATGCTGGCCGCAGGCGATACCTTCAGGGCCGCGGCGCGCGAACAACTGGAGGTCTGGGCGGAGCGCAACCAAATTCCCATCATCGCCCAGCAATCCGGCGCCGAACCGGCGGCGGTGATCTTCGACGCGCTGCAAGCCGCGCGCGCACGAAACGTCGATGTGCTCATCGCCGACACGGCGGGACGCCTGCACACCCAGACTCACTTGATGGACGAGCTCAAGAAGGTCAAGCGCGTGCTCGCCCGCTTGGACCCAGGAGCACCGCATGAAGTGTTGTTGGTGCTCGACGGTACCATTGGTCAGAATGCCGTCGCGCAAGCGGAGGAATTCAACAAGGGGTTGGGAGTGACCGGGCTGGTTATCACCAAGCTCGATGGCACGGCCAAGGGCGGCGTAGTGCTGAGCATCGCGCAAAAATTGAAAATTCCCATCCGCTTCATCGGCGTGGGCGAACAAAGCGAGGATTTCGGAGTATTCAACGCCGCCGACTTCGTCTCGGCCCTGCTCAAATCCGGGCCCGAAAGCGCTGCCGCGTGATCCGCTTCGACCAGGTGTACAAGCGCTACGCCAGCGGCCGCGAGGCTCTGGCCGGTGTGTCGTTCAATATCGAAGCGGGCGAGTTGGCCTTTTTGACCGGCCACTCCGGCGCAGGCAAAAGCAGCATCCTAAAATTGATTGCGCTCATCGAACGCCCGACACGCGGTCAGGTGCTCATCAACAAGCAAAATACCGCCGGCATCAAGCCGCGCGGCATACCGCATTTTCGGCGCGACATCGGCGTCGTCTTCCAGGATCACAAGCTGCTGCACGATCGCCCCGTGGCGGACAACGTGGCGCTGCCGCTCATCATTGCGGGTGTCCAGAAGCGCGAGATCGACAAGCGCGTGCGCGCCGCGCTAGATCAAGTCGGGCTGCTTGGCAAGGAAAAAAGCCGCCCTTTGGAACTCTCCACCGGCGAGCAGCAACGCGTGGGCATTGCGCGCGCAGTAGTGGCGAAGCCGACGCTGCTCATTGCGGATGAACCCACGGGCAATCTCGACCCCGCGCTCGCCCTCGAGATCATGCAGCTGTTCAAACGCTTCAATGAGGTAGGGGTGACCGTCGTTATCGCCACCCACGACGTGCACCTCATCGAACATTTCGACGCGCGGCGCATCGTGTTGGGCGATGGGCGCGTGACGGACGCCGGCTTGCCGCCCGAGCCGGCCGTGATCGGCGGAAGCGCATTGCCATGAACGTCCAAGCCTATTTCGCGCGCCATGCGCAGACTCTGGTCGGCTCCTTCGGGCGCATTGTCAAACACCCGTTTGCATCGCTGATGACCATGGGAGTGATCGCTGTCGCGCTCGCCCTGCCGTTGTTCCTGAATATGCTCTTGAGCAACGTGCGCACCGCCACCGGCAATTGGAACGACGCCTTCAATCTGTCGGTCTATATGGACAAGAAAGCGAATGCCGCGCGGACCGGCGCGCTCGCCAAGCAGCTGCGTCTTCGCGGCGATGTGGCCGCGGTGCGAGTGATCACGGCCGACCAGGCCATGGCGGAATTTCGTGACAATTCCGGGTTCGGTAAAGCGCTGGATGCGATGAGTGACAATCCCCTGCCCGACACCCTGATCGTCACCCCCTCCCTGGACGCGAGTACGCCGCAGGGCACGGCCAAGCTTAAAGAGTCGATTACCGCCATGCCCGATGTCCAAGCCGTGCAGCTCGATACCGAGTGGGTCAAGCGCCTGCATGCCATGTTGGATATTTTGCGGCGTGTGGTCGTGCTCACGGCGGCCCTGTTGGGGGCCGGGGTGGTGCTCATCGTAGGCAACACCATTCGCCTCGACATTTTGAACCGGCGCGCCGAGATCGAGGTCATGAAGCTGGTCGGTGCCAGCGACGGATTCGCGCGCCGGCCCTTCCTCTATAGCGGCGTCTGGTACGGCTTGGGCGGCGGATTGATGGCTCTCATCTTGGTCGCGGTGGCTGCGAGTGTCCTGGCCAAGCCGGTAGATTCACTGGCGATGCTGTACGGCAGCCGGTTTCATCTCCAGGGACTTAAGTTTCTGACGGCGGCCGAAGTCCTCGGCGTCGCCGTTGCCCTCGCCTGGCTCGGTTCGTGGCTTGCTGCAACGCGGCATATCCGCGGCATCGAGCCGACATAATTCTTCCATTTTCAATAACTTAAGCGGGATGTGAACTATCGGTAACATTAGCAGTCAGACCCTAGGAGTGCTACTATAGGCGCTCGCGCTGATTCGGAGGTTTGAGCTAATGAGTACTGCTTTAGTCGCTAAACAAAAGGGCGGTTTGGTGTTCGCGGGCCCCGTCGGGAGCCTCGACTCTTATATAGACCGCGTATCCCAGATTCCGGTTCTGTCGAAGGAAAACGAAGTCGCGCTTGCGCATCGCTTCCGCTCCGAGGCCGATTTGGACGCCGCTCGCCAACTGGTGCTGTCGCACCTGCGTTTCGTCGTGCACATCGCACGCGGATACCTGGGCTATGGCCTGCCGATGGGCGATCTGGTTCAAGAAGGCAATGTCGGCCTGATGAAGGCGGTCAAGCGCTTCGATCCCACCGTGGGTGTGCGCCTGGTGTCCTTCGCCGTACATTGGATCCGCGCCGAGATTCACGAGTACGTGCTGCGCAATTGGCGCCTGGTCAAGGTGGCCACCACCAAATCGCAGCGCAAGCTGTTCTTCAATCTGCGCAAGATGAAAAAGAATCTCGCGTGGCTGTCCGAAGCAGAAACCGCGGCGGTGGCTCGTGACTTGGGCGTCGACGTGGCTGACGTTCGCGAAATGGAACAGCGCCTGTCCGCGCGCGACATGTCCTTCGATCCCACGCCTGAGAGCGATGAGGAAGAGGCTTATTCCCCGGCCATGTACCTGCCGGCGAGCAATGCCGATCCCGCCATCGAGGTTGAGAACGAGGAGTGGGAAGAAGATTCCACCGAGCGCCTCACCATGGCTTTGGAAAAACTCGATGAGCGCAGCCGCAGTATTTTGAAGCGGCGCTGGATGACTGACGACAAGGCCACCTTGCACGAGTTGGCGGATGAATATGGAATTTCCGCCGAGCGCGTGCGCCAGGTCGAATCGAACGCCATCAGCAAACTCAAAGGTTTAATGGCCTCGGCTGCTTGATCGTCGGCCGGCTGCGGCTCACACGTTGAGCTGCTTACCCGCTGCGGTTGATCAACCGCAGCGTCCGGCGTAGCGTGTGCCCCATGCGTACCGCCGCTCAATGGCTCGACGACTATGGGGACAGTCACCGCAACCAAACCAACAAGGCGCTGCACTGGATTTGCGTCCCCGTGATTGCCTGGTGCGTGCTCGGGCTTCTATGGTCGCTGCCGTTTCCCGCGTCACTTCGCGCCCTGCACCCGGTCGCCAACTGGGCCGGCGCCGCCGCGCTGGCTGCTCTCTTGTACTACGCCTTCTTGTCGCTGCGCCTGGCTCTCGGCGCCCTGGTGCTGTTCGCCACCATGTTGTGGTCCATCGATCTCGTCGACCACCTAAGCCCGCTGCCGCTGTGGAGCGTCTGCCTGTACTTGTTCGTGATCGCGTGGATCGGGCAGTTCATCGGACACGCCATCGAAGGCAAGCGCCCGTCCTTTTTCAAGGACGTTCAATTCCTGATGATCGGCCCGCTATGGTTGTTGGCCGATGTATATCGGCGTTTAGGGGTGCGCTTCTAGGTCAGGCGCGGCGACTTCAGGCTCCGGCGCAGCTACCCGCCGCCGATATCTCGGCATCTTCACGCTCATACGCCGCCGCTTCCCGAAATACCTGTGCGTGTAGGTCCGCCGTGCGCGTGCGCGACGCTGCATAGCCGCCCGCCAGCACGATGACCAGAGGCAGCCCGCGACCGCGCACCGCTTCGATTACCGAGCGATCACGCCGCGCAATGCCCGCCTCCGTGAGCTCGAGCCTGCCATAGCGATCGCCGGCCGCCACGTCCACTCCGGCGAGATAGAACACAATGTCGGCATTCGCCGCATACAGCACCGCCGGCAAATGGCCCCGCAAGACCTCGACGTATTCGGCATCCCCCACCCCGTCGCTCAAGGGCACGTCCAGGTTGGATCGCATTTTGGCCAAGGGATAATTTCTCTCCCCATGCATGGAAAAAGTAAATACCTCGTCATCCGCTTCGAAAATGGCCGCAGTGCCGTTGCCCTGATGAACATCCAGGTCGATGACCACCGCCCGCCTGATCGCCCGCTCCGCCTGCAGTTGGCGTATGGCGAGGGCCACATCGTTGAGCAAGCAGAATCCCTCGCCGTGGTCGGCAAACGCGTGGTGCGTGCCGCCGGCCAGATTGGCGGCAAGTCCCTGCTTGAGCGCCTCGCGCGCCGCCAACAAGGTTCCGGCTGACGCAAGCAACGATCGTTGCCAAAGTGCCTCAGACCAGGGCAAGCCAAGCCGCCGCTGCTCCATTGCTGAAAGTCCCGCGGACGAAAGCTTGGCCAAGTATTCCGGCGTGTGCACCAGGCTTAAGGTTGCGACGCCGAGCGGCTCTGGCTGCAAAAGGTCGCCGGGCGCCAGTGTTCCTTCCGCCAGAAGTTGCTCCTTGAGCAGCGAGTACTTGCTCATCGGAAAGGGATGACCAACTGGGAGGACGACCTGATAGGACGGGTGATAGACCACTTTCATCGCCCGACATTATGGGCGCGCACGGCGCTCCCCGATAGTCGAGGAGCGGCGGCGCTATGCGGCCGACGCAGCGAACCAATGTCGCTCGAACAACTCTGTCGCGGCCTCAGCATCTTCGGAGTGATTCGCGGTTGCGCCCATCAGCGCGGGGTGACAGTTGATGCCCATGGGTCAATCCCGCCCAATGATGCCGGTTTCGAGCCCCTCAATTCTTGCCATGATGCGTGCTTTGAGCGCTTCGCTGCGATCCAGCCGTTCGCGCGCACGATCTAGAAGACTCGAGCCGGCCTTGGAACTCGCCGCCAGAGTCTGATAATCGGCGCGCGCAACCCTGCTGGCCTCGTGGGCCTTGCTCCATTCCTGCTCCAAATAAGTCATCCGCGTATCAAGATCGAAATCGAGACTGCTCATGGGCTTCCCTCCTGACGGAAGTCTCGATACTGCACCGCCAATGTGACGGTTTGCAGACAGCCGTTATGACTGGCTTAAGGCAGCGCGGGTGTCTCCATTCTTTGCCGTGCACGGCTTAGCCACGACCGGGCGCAAATCGCAGAGCCCAACCCGTTGGCCGTCTCAGTTGCAATGACCGCTGCGGATCCGCGCCCGACCACCGCCTCCCCGGCGCCTGCCTTGCGGGCAAGGTCCTTCAGCAACCGCTGCCACGGAAGACTCCATAGTTCGAAACCATTAGTCATGACGCTCTCGTGTATTCGAGATGCTGCCGCAGGATGCCGCGGTGCAGCCGGGTCATGCTGCCTGCCCAATGGGCAGTGCCACTGGCTGCACCAGCAAGCGGGCGCGCAATAGGGGCCAGTCGATCAGGCGCAAATGCCCGTTCATATCCTCTACCAATGACGTGCAACTCTCGACCCAATCGCCGTCGTTGCAGTACAAAATCCCGTCAATATCGCGCATTTCCGCGCGGTGGATGTGTCCGCAAACCACGGTATCGACGCCGCGCTTACGCGCCGCCGCCGCCACCGTGTCTTCGAAACGGCCGATGTATTGGACCGCGGTCTTTGCCTTGTTCTTCAGGTAGGACGACAACGACCAATGCGGCAAATCGAACTTGCGCCGCACCCGGCTAATATGGGGATTCGCAGCCAACAGCAAGTCGTAGATATTGCTGCCCAATCTCGCCAGCCATGGGCTGCATTTCACTACGCTGTCGAACTCGTCGCCATGCAGCACCAGCATGCGCCGCCCGCCGGCGCCTTCATGGACGTATTCCCGATGTATCTCAAGATTGCCGAATACGGCACCGTCGAATTCACGAAATACCTCATCATGATTGCCCGGAATGTAAATGACCTTTGTTCCGCGCTTGGCCTTTCCTAGAATCGTTCGCAGCACATTGTTATGCGACTGCGGCCAGAACATGTTCTTCTGCATGCTCCAGACGTCGATGATGTCGCCGACCAGGAACAGCGTGTCCATCTCGACTTGGTGCAAGAAATCCAACAAAAGATCGGCGCTGCAACCTTTGAAACCCAGATGGATGTCCGAGATAAAAACCGTTCGCAGTCTCAGCGGTGGGGGGGCCTTGCGCTCCGCCATGTCACGTACTCCTGTAGTCATCGCGTTGACCTAAGGTCGCTATTTCTTGTTACGAATGCGTGACTCGACAGAGAATATTTATTTACGGGAAAATCACTTAGGCGTGGAACATCGCGTGGAACGTTAGAATTAACACCGCTCGGGGGAACAGAGCGCTGCTGCGCGTACCGAGACCGACGAATAGCCGCGCAGCGCCTCGGGCCTGCGTTGCACCTGTGTCTCTGAATCGCTGTCCGACGCATTCCACGCGGCCAGCAACAGCCCCAACGCGAGCCAATTAAGCGACGCTTCACGGTGTTGCAGCCACCAAGCGCCGTGGTAGTCGGTCGGCCAACCGCCCATTACTCGTCGTTTGCAACTGTGACCCATGCCGGCCGTGGATGTTGCCATGATGCGCTCCTCGTTTTGATTGACGAGGCTTCAGTGTCCAGCAGGAGTCGCGATGGGCTGGGGCACAAATCGGGCAATTCGCAGGCCAATAGTGGCGAATCGTGGCGCCGCGATTTTCAAGCGGCTCTCTCGAAAGCACCCCGCCATCAGCTATGATTCAGCGATGAAAAAGCACATCGCCATAGTCGAGGACGAGCCGGCATTGCGCGAAAATTACGCCGCTTCTCTGGCGCGGCACGGTTACGGAGTCAAGACCTACGGCAACCGCAAGAGCGCCATGCTCGCCTTCCAGGCGCACCTGCCGGATCTCGCCATCATCGACATTTCGCTCGAGGACGAGGCGGAGGGTGGCTTCGATCTTTGCCGCGACCTGCGCGCGATGTCGGCCGAGCTGCCCATCATCTTTCTCACCGCCCGCGATAGCGAATTGGACGCGGTGTCGGGCCTGCGGCTGGGTGCCGATGATTTTCTCACCAAGGATGTAAGCCTGCCTCACCTCGCGGCCCGCGTCGCCGCCCTGTTCCGGCGCATCGACGCCCTGCGGAGGCCGGACAATGCAGCCGAAATCATTCGCCGCGGCGCCCTGTCCATCGACGGCGAGAAAATGCAGACCACCTGGAACGGCGCGCCGGTCACCCTGTCTCTGACGGAATTTTGGATCGTGCATGCGTTGGCGCGCAATCCGGGACATGTCAAGAACCGGCAGCAATTGATGGACGCCGCCAATGTGGTCCTGGACGACAACACCATCACCTCTCACGTCAAGCGCATGCGCCGAAAATTCCAGCAAATCGATCCGGCCTTTGACGCGATCCAGACCGTGTATGGAATGGGTTATCGCTGGGTCGAGTGAGCATCCGACTGCAATTGCTGATTGCTGCGCTCACCACGCTGGTGCTGCCATGGGCGGGTTGTCAGTATGCGCGGGAGCTCGAGGGCGCACTGCGCGACTCGCAGGAAAAGTCGCTGCTGGCGAGCACCGGAACCATGGCCAACGCCTTGTCCGCGCAGCCGCAACGGGTATTTCGCGATCCCGACGACACTACGGCCTTCGCCGCTGACCGCGGCGATCTCTATGTCTACCCCCTGCGCAGCTCGCCCCTGCTCGACGGCTATCGCGACGATTGGGGCGTCGCCGCTGAGCCCACACCGCTGCCCACCGCCACAGGCTATGGCGCGCGCGCGCAGGTGGGGGCCACCGACCGATACCTTTATCTCTTTGTCGAAGTCGACGATGCGCATTTCGACGCCGAGCCCGCCGATGTACATCCTGAACGGGACCATTTCGATCGCATCGACCTGACCCTGCAGCGGCCCGACGGCAGCCGTGAGTTCCGCTTCTTCGGCACCACTGCACCCGGATTGATAGCGGCACAAAGCATCTCCGGCGGCGTCGACGGCCTGGATGGTTCCGTCGAGGAGTCGCGCATTCAGGCATTCTGGCTGCAGACTTCCGCCGGCTACCACCTCGAAGTGCGCATTCCCTTGAGCTTTGTGGGCTCACGACTCTGGGTTGCGGCCCAGGATGGCAGCGGCAGCGGAAAAGCCGGCGTCGATGCCGTCGCAGTGCCGGAAGGCGGACACTTGTTCTTCATGACGCCGGGTCTCAATGAGTTGTTGGGCACCTTCATTCGTGACGGCACGCGCGTTACCGTCATCGACACCAATGCGCTGAAGCTCGGTGTGGCGGGCCATGTGAGCGAGCATGCGCCCGGCGAAGCCGAGGAGGCCGAGCCATGGTATCGGCATTTGATGGCAGTCGACACCTCGAGTTTCCCTTTGCAGACATCGACGCCCTACGGCCAAGGCGGCGACAGCGTGAAAGCTGCGCTTGCCGGACAGCCTCACGCGCAATGGGTGCGCGGGGCGGCGGGCCGGGACCCGCTGTTGACGGCCTCCGCGCCGATTGTGATTGAGGGCCAGGTGCGCGGCGCGGTATATCTCGAGCAGGCCGCGGATCAGCTGCTCGGCCTTCGCGATCGCGCCGTGACGCAATTGTTCAACCTCACCTTGCTGGCCACCGCCGCGGCGGTCGCTGTCATGTTCGGATTCGCCACGTGGATCAGCATACGCATCGGTCGCCTGCGTGACGCCGCCGACTCCGCCGTGGGAGCCGACGGCAAAATTCGCCTCGACATGCCGGAATCTGCCGGCGGCGATGAAATCGGCGACCTCTCCCGCGGATTCGAACGCCTGCTTGGGCGCCTCAATGAACACACTCAGTACCTGCGCACCCTGGGCGGCAAGTTGTCGCATGAGCTGCGTACGCCGCTCACCATCGTGCGTTCCTCGCTGGATAACCTGGAATCAGAAGGCCTGCGCGACGATCAGCGGCGCTATGTCACGCGGGCTCGCGAAGGCACTCAACGATTGCAGTCGATCTTGAGTGCGCTAGGTGCCGCGGCACGCGTCGAGGAAAGCATCAAGCAGGCAGAGCGCGTGAACTTCGATGTGCGCGACGTTGTATCCTCGGCCGTAGCCGCGTATCGCGACGGCTTTCCGCAGGCGCAGTTCGTGCTCCAAACCCCCGCCGATCCCTGCTATTTTCGCGGCGCGCCCGATCTCCTGGTGCAGTTGCTCGACAAACTCATCGAAAACGCCGTGGATTTCTGTCCCTTGAGCGGGACCATCACCGTTCACCTGGAGCGAGCGCAGGGCAGCTACGTGCTGCAGGTCATCAACGACGGCCCGCCGATTCAACCCGATCTCTTAGGTCGCCTGTTCGAGTCCCTGTTTGAGCAGCGCCAAGACCGCGACGACAAGCCGCACTTTGGATTGGGCCTGTACATTGTGCGCCTGGTCGCCGAATTTCACGGTGGTACGGCCGTGGCGGGGAATCGGTCGGACAGCGCCGGCGCCGTATTCAGCGTTACGCTGCCGCAGATCTAACGCATTCCCTCGTGCGTCAGCAGCCATTGCTTGCGCTCGAGGCCGCCGCCGTAGCCCGTCAACGAGCCGTTGGCGCCGATTACCCGATGACAGGGCACCAGAATTGAAATGGGATTGCTGCCGTTGGCGAGGCCCACCGCCCGCGACGCACTGGGCTTGTTGATGCGTTTTGCCAGCTGCCCGTAACTCCAAGTCTCCCCGTAAGGAATCTCGGTCAACTCGCGCCACACGCGCTGCTGAAACTCCGTGCCCATTAAGCGCAGCGGCAGATCGAACTTGCGCCGCGTACCGGCGAAGTATTCAGTCAATTGCCGCACCGTCTCCGGTAGAGGGGCCACGCTGCCGTCCTGCACAGGTCCGTCGGGGGATTGCGTCTTGCGGCTGACTTCCATGTACAGGCCGGTCAACGCCGTCCCGTCCGTGGTGAGTAATAGACGCCCGATGGGACTGTCGAAATAGGTGAATGCGTTCATGGATGGACTCCGAGTGACTGCCATAAATAGTGAGTTGCATAGGCCCGCCAAGGCCGCCAGGCCTCGGCCAGTGACTGCAATTGCTTCTGAGTGGCGTTCGCTGCTCGCATGAGCATGAGATCGCCGCTGGGAAAGGCATCCGGCCAATGAAGTGCGCGCATGGCGATGTACTGCGCCGTCCACGGCCCGATGCCCGGCAGGCGCATCAGCGCCTCGATCTGCTCCTCGACATTCGCTGCGAATGTCAACGCGACCTTTCGCTCGAGCACGGCGTGCCCAAGCGCCGACAGACAGCGGGCACGGGCGCCCACGATGCCGAGCGCGGCAATCTCATCGACGGACACTGCGGCCATCCGCTGCGCCGTCGGCGTCAAACGATTGAGTTCAGGGTAGGGCGTGACAATCGGCGTTCCGAAGGCCTGCGCCCAGCGCCCCGCCAGAGTCGTTGCGCCTTTCACGGATACCTGCTGTCCCATGATTGCCCGCACCGCAAGCTCGAATCCGTCAAACGCCCCCGCGACCCGCAATCCGGGAAGCCGCCGCACCGTTGCCGCCAGCAGCGGATCCTGCACCAGATGCGCGCTGACCGCGTCGGGCACCGCGCCCAAATCGAATAGCCGCTTCACACGTACGATGACCGCGCCGATGACCGGCGCCAGCGATGGCGACATCTCCACATTCAGCGCATTGCGCTTCTTGCCCAGCGACACCGCGATCCATCCATCATGTTGGTCGATGGACACCGTGCGCCGATAATGCGTCGCATCAGCAATCTCCACCCCCGGAACCGCACGCGTGCGCAGATAGTCGAGCAGATTGCGCCAGGCGAACGGCGGCCGAAATTCCAAGTGACAGTGCAGGCCCTCCGCAGCGCCCGCCGCACCTCGCAATTCTCGCGGGCTCAAGCCATAACGTGATTTGAACAAGGCATTGAAACGCCGCACGCTGCCAAAGCCGCTGGCAAAGGCAATATCGGTTTGGCTCATGCGAGTGTCGGCCAGCAATCGCTTTGCCAGCAGCAGCCGCTGTGTCTGTGCGAGTGCGATGGGCGACACACCGAGTTCAGACTCGGTGACCCGGCGCAGATGCCGGTCGCTGACCCCTAGCGATGCCGCCAATTCGCCCACCTTGGCGCTGGACAGCGCATGCTCCTCGATGCCGGAAATGGCGGCGCCGACCAGCCGGCTCACCGCATCGACGGAGGCCAGTCCAGGCGCCCGTTCCGGCCGGCAGCGCAGACAGGGACGAAATCCCGCGCCTTCGGCGCCGGCAGCGCTGGAATAGAAGCGCATGTTGCCGCGCTTCGCCGGACGCGCCGGACAAATGGGGCGGCAATAAATGTTGGTGGAGGTGATGGCCACGAAAAATCGGCCGTCGAAACGGCGATCGCGGGCCCGCACCGCACGAAAACAAGCGTCAGAGTCGAGTTCCATGGCGGCAGAGTAGCCAATATCGGACGCGAATACTCGCCGTTTTCGGACCTCAATATTGAGGAACGTGGGCCCCCGCCCATGCCCTAGGCTTGGGCGCGCGCCCGAACCCCCAAATGCCGCAATATCCCCTGCGCCGCCTCGCGCCCCTCGAATACTGCGGTAACCACGAGATCCGAGCCGCGCACCATGTCGCCGCCGGCGAACACCTTGGGATTCGTGGTCTGAAATCGCTGCTGCGGTGCCGCCGACACGCGTACTCTCCCGTTGGCGTGCAGCGCGATTTGCTGCTGCGCGAACCAATCCGCTGGGCTCGGCAAAAATCCGAATGCAATGATCACCGCATCGGCGTCGATGGTTTCTTCCGTTCCGGGCACCACTTCCGGGATGCGGCGGCCGCGCGGTCCCGGCGGCCCCAGGCGCGTCTCCACCATTTTTACACCCTGCACCCGATCCGTACCTACGATTTCAATGGGCTGTTTGTTGAACAAGAAGGTAACGCCCTCCTCCTTGCTGTTCTTGTAGTCGCGGCGCGAGCCAGGCATGTTGTCCTCGTCGCGCCGGTAAGTACAGGTGACGCTGCTCGCGCCTTGACGAACGGCGGTGCGGTTGCAATCCATTCCCGTGTCGCCGCCGCCCAGCACCACCACTCGCTTGCCGCGCATATCGACGAAACGCGACGCCTCGTTCTCGATCCTAAGTTCGCGATTGATGTTGGAAATGAGATACGGCAGGGCCTCGTGCACACCGGGTAAGTCCTCGCCGGCGAATCCGCCTTTCACATAGGTGTAGGTGCCCATGCCGAGGAACACCGCGTCGAATTCCCGCAGCAACTCATCGAAGCCGACATCGCGGCCGACATCGACACTCAGGCGAAATTCCACGCCCATGCCTTCCATGATCTCGCGGCGCTTCTCGACGACTTCCTTCTCGAGCTTGAACGGCGGAATGCCGAAAGTCAGCAGTCCTCCGATCTTCGAATACCGGTCGAACACCACCGGCGTCACGCCGTTGCGCACCAGGACATCGGCGCAGGCCAATCCGGCGGGACCCGCGCCCACCACGGCCACGCGCTTAAGCGTGCGCACCACATTCGACATGTCGGGCTTCCAGCCCTGCTTGAATGCCTCGTCCGTGATGTATTTTTCAATGGCCCCGATGCTCACCGCGCCGATGCCGTCATTCAGCGTGCACGCGCCCTCGCACAGCCTGTCCTGGGGGCAGATGCGGCCGCACATTTCCGGCAGGGAATTGGTTTGGTGCGACAGCTCCGCCGCCTCGAACAATTTGCCGTCCTTCACCAGGTTCAGCCAATTCGGAATGTAATTGTGCACCGGGCATTTCCACTCGCAGAACGGATTGCCGCAGGCAATGCAACGCCCCGCCTGTTGTCCCGCCTGCTCAGCGCTGTACTGCGAATAGATCTCGCGAAATTCCTTGCTGCGCACCTCGACGGCCCGCTTGTCCGGATCCTTGCGCGGAATGTCGAGAAATTGCAGGTGATTATCGGCCATGAAGATTTCGCATGTGAACTGCCAGCCTATCGGGGTAATCCGCTCGTCTCGTCGGCCGCGCGCTCAAGCAGCGCGCCGCAGATTTTCCAGCAGTGAATTGATCTCGGCCGCTTTGGGTTTCACTACCCAGAAGCGGCCTATGTAGCTGCGGAAATCGTTGAGCAATCGCGCGCCCCATACGCTGTCCGTGGCTGCGACATGCTGCTCGATGAGACCGCGTAAATGCTGCACGTGGGTGCCCATGCCCTCGGGCGACACACGGTGGATGTCGATCAAGTCATGGTTGTAGCGGTCGACGAAATCGCGCTCCATGTCGAGTACATAGGCAAAGCCCCCGGTGAAACCCGCGCCGAAGTTCACGCCGGTGCGGCCGAGTACGCACACCACGCCGCCTGTCATGTACTCGCAGCAATGATCGCCGGCGCCTTCCACCACGGCGAGAGCTCCTGAGTTGCGCACGGCAAACCGCTCTCCGGTGGTGCCTGCGGCATAAAGCTCGCCGCCGGTGGCGCCATACAAACAGGTATTGCCCATGATGATGGTGTCGCGCGCCGTGAAACTCGAATCGGTGTGCGGCTTCAAGACAATCTTACCGCCCGCCATGCCCTTACCCACATAGTCGTTGGCCTCGCCCTCCAGATGCAGGTGCAGTCCGCCGGCATTCCATACACCGAAGCTCTGCCCCACGGAACCCTTCAAGCTCACCACCAGCGGCGCGGCGCTCATCCCGGCGTTACCCCAGTGCTTGGCGATTTCCCCGGAAATGCGCGCACCAATGGAGCGGTTGTAGTTGTGCACCGCATAGGAGAACTGCCCGCCCAATTTGGCCGCGATCGCCTCTTGCATGTCCCCCAGCATTTTCTCCGCGAGTACGCCCTTGTCGTACGGCTCGTTGTGCGGATCGATGCAGTACTGCGGCTTGCTCGACAGCAGCGCGGAATTGGCCAGCACCGGCGACAAATCCAGCTTGCGCTGCTTCGATGTCTCGCCCGGCAAAATTTCCAAAAGTTCGGTGCGCCCGATCAGCTCAGTCAGGCTGCGCACGCCCAGGGAAGCCATGATCTCGCGGCACTCCTGCGCCACGAACTTGAAATAATTGATCACCATGTCGGGTAGGCCGATGAAGTACTTGCTGCGCAACACATTGTGCTGCGTGGCCACTCCCGTCGCGCAATTGTTGAGGTGACAGATGCGCAGGTACTTGCAGCCCAGCGCCACCATGGGCGCGGTGCCGAAACCGAAGCTCTCGGCGCCGATGAGCGCCGCCTTGATCACATCGAGCCCGGTTTTTAGGCCCCCGTCGGTTTGCAATCGCACCCGATGCCGCAGCTCGTTAGCGCGCAGTGTCTGATGGGTCTCGGCCAGACCCAATTCCCAGGGTGTGCCGGCGTACTTTATCGATGACAATGGACTGGCGCCGGTGCCGCCGTCGTAGCCGCTGATGGTGATTAAATCCGCGTAGGCTTTGGCAACACCTGCGGCCACCGTGCCCACGCCGGGTTCCGCCACCAGCTTCACCGACACCAGAGCCTTGGGATTGACCTGTTTCAAGTCGAAAATCAGCTGCGCCAAATCCTCAATGGAATAAATATCGTGATGCGGCGGCGGAGAAATCAAGCCTACGCCGGGGCGCGCAAAGCGCAGGCGCGCAATCATGTCGTTCACCTTGTGCCCGGGCAGCTGGCCGCCCTCGCCGGGCTTGGCGCCCTGCGCAATCTTTATCTGCAGCACCTCGGCATTGATCAAGTACTCAGGCGTCACGCCGAAACGGCCCGAGGCCACTTGCTTGATCTTGGAATTCTTTTCCGTGCCGTAGCGCACCGGATCCTCGCCGCCCTCTCCCGAATTGGAGCGCGCGCCCAGGCGGTTCATGGCGATGGCCAGCGCCTCATGCGCCTCGGGAGACAGCGCGCCCAACGACATGCCGGCGCTGTCGAAGCGTTTGAGGATGGCCGAGATTGGTTCGACTTCGTCGATAGGCACCGCGGCGGCCTGCGACTTCAACTTCAATAAATCCCGAATACAGGACACCGGCCGCTCGTTGACCAGTGCGGCGAATTCGCGGTACTGCTGGTAATCGCCGGTCATCACCGCCGACTGCAGCGTCGCTATGACATCC
Source organism: Gammaproteobacteria bacterium (assembly GCA_040004115.1). GTDB lineage: Bacteria > Pseudomonadota > Gammaproteobacteria > Steroidobacterales > Steroidobacteraceae > Bog-1198. The sequence continues at coordinate 23,318 of JBDUBO010000006.1, forward strand.
GGGTTGTACATGTGGTACTCACCATTGTGCATGTACTTGAGCAGGCCGCCCTGCTCGACATTTTCGCTGCGGTCCCAGGCCCGCTGCGCCAGGTAATCGGCGTCGATTTTCAGGTCCTTAAAGTCAGCCCCTTGGATGCGGCTGTCGGAGCCCTCGAAGCACAGATTCACGACCTCATTGCCCAAGCCCACGATCTCGAACAGCTGCGCGCTGCGGTAGCTCGCGATGGTGGAGATGCCCATTTTTGACATGATCTTGAACAGTCCCTTGCGGATGCCGCGGCGATAGCTGCGCCCCAGTTCCTGCCGCATGGCGGCTTCCATTTTCAGCGCGCCCTTACGCATGAGATCGAACAGGGTCTGATACGCGAGGTAGGGATACACGGCCGTGGCGCCGTAACCTATCAGACAGGCAAAATGATGCGCGTCTCGCGCCGTGCCCGTTTCCACCAGAATATTGCACTTGCAGCGCAGCCCGGTCTTGACCAAGCGATGATGCACGGCGCCGGTGGCGAGCAGCGCGTGCACGGGCACCTTGCCCTTGACGAGGTAGCGGTCCGACAACAACAGCACGATTGTGCCGTTGCGCACCGCCGCTTCCGCCTGATCGCAGATCTTCGTCAGCGAAGTCTTAAGATCCACCTGCTCGTCGTACTGCAGGTCGATGAACTCATTGGGCACCCCTGAATCTGCCAGCGCCACTATCTGCCGCAGCTTACGCTGCGACAGCACCGGCGAGGACAATACGATTTGTTCGGCATGCGCTTGCGCCGGCACGAATATGTTGGCTTCCACGCCGATCTGCGTCTGCAGCGACATCACGATGCCTTCGCGCAAGGAATCGATCGGCGGATTGGTGACCTGGGCGAACTGTTGGCGGAAATAGTCATAGAGAGAGCGCACTTTTCTCGACAGCACGGGCATGGGCGTGTCATCGCCCATGGAGCCCACGGCCTCGCTTTCGTCTTCGGCCAGGACGCGGATGATGTCGTCGCGCTCCTCGGCCGACACGTTGTACATTTTTTGGAATACGGCGAGGGTGTCGCGATCGAAGGGCTCCGCGGCCAGGCGCGGATCGATAAGATCGGTTTGCAGGTAGCGCACGCCCTTCTTCAGCCATGCCTTGTACGGGTGCCGGCTCTTCAGGAGATCGTCGACCCGCTTGGTATCCATGAGCTCGGAGGTCTGCAGGTCAAGCGCCAGCATCTCGCCCGGCCCCAGTTTGCCCTTCTTCACCACCTCTTCCGGCAGGTAGTCCCACACCCCCGCTTCCGAGGCAATGGTGATATGCCGGTTCTGGGTGATCACCCAGCGCGCCGGACGCAGGCCGTTGCGATCCAGGGTGCAAACGGCATAGCGGCCGTCGGTGAGCACGATGCCGGCCGGTCCATCCCAGGGCTCCATGTGCGTGGCGTAGTACTCGTAAAACGCCTTGAGGTCAGGATCGATCATGTCCACCGACTGCCAGGCCGGCGGCACCAGCAGACGCATGGCGTGCATGGGATCGAGCCCGCCCACTAACAGCAGTTCGAGCATATTGTCGAGCGACTGCGAGTCCGAGCCCGTCAGCGACACCACGGGCAGAATGTCGCTGAGGTCAGGCAGCACCGGCGAACGAAACAAGGGGCCGCGCGCCACCGCCCAGCTGCGATTGCCCTGCACGGTGTTGATCTCGCCGTTATGCGCGAGGTAGCGGTAAGGATGCGCCAGGCGCCACTGCGGCATGGTGTTCGTCGAAAATCGCTGATGGAAAACCACCACCGAGGCTTCCAGCCGCGGATCCTTGAGATCCGGATAGAACTGCGCCAGGAACTGCGGCATCACCATGCCCTTGTAAACGATGGTGCTGGCCGAGAGCGACGGGATGTAGAAAATCGGATCGTCGCCCTCCAAGCTCTTTTCGGTGCGCCGGCGCGCCAAGTACAGCTTTCGGTTGAAGGTGGCTTCGTCAAGATCGCCGCCGGCATTGACGAACACCTGCTCAATGACGGGCAAGGTCTTGAGGGCTTCCGACCCACAGGCGCCCGGGTCCAGCGGCATCATCCGGAAGCCGGCCACCTTGAGTTTCTCATGCTGCAACTGTTCGGTGAGAACCCGCCGCGCACGCCCCGCCTTGGCCGTATCGCGATTCAAGAACACGATGCCCGCCGCGAACAACGGTGCCAGCGTCAGTCCAGACTCCTTCGCCACGGCCCGCAAAAACGCGGTCGGCTGCTTGATCAATAGCCCGCAGCCATCGCCGGTCTTGCCGTCCGCGGCGATCGCACCGCGGTGCGTCAGGCGATTCAAGGAGCTGATGGCGGTCTGCAAAACCCAATGGCTGGCGTGATCGTCAAGACTCGCGATCAGCCCGAATCCGCAGGAGTCTTTTTCATACGACGAACGGCACAAGCCCCAGTCGCCGTCGCGCGGATCGCGGCCTTCCAAGCTCGTGTCAAAGTCTGCAGGATCCCGATTCGTCATTTCTTACGCCCATGATTAAAATAACCCTGCGGTACACCACAGAGCCTTTTAAAACAATAACTTAAATCGGTTCGAGACGCTCGACACGTGAGCGTCAGGTTGGGGCAAACGCCGCTTCAGCGCGCCTTCAGTATGCTTCTCATAATACCTAGCCAGCCATTACCGTCAATCGCCGTCTCGTCGCGCAAGCCCGCCGCGCAGCCTGACTCACCCCGCGATATACCGCTCCAACTGCTCGATGGTCTCGGACTGCTCCTGAATCACCGCCTTGACCAGATCGCCGATGGACAGCATTCCCATGACCCGGCCGCCCTTCACCACTGGCAGGTGCCGGAATCGCCGCTCGGTCATGAGCTTCATACAGTCGTGTACCGTGTCTTCCGGGGTCACACTCACCGCCGGGGCGGTCATGATGTCGCCCACCGGCGTGTCATGCGAGGAGCGGTTTTTCAAGATCACTTTTCGGGCGTAATCTCGTTCTGAAATGATGCCGATCAATGCTGCCTGATTCATGACCAGCAGCGCCCCTACATGCTGGGTTGCCATCATTTCGATGGCGTGCAAAACCGAATCCTGCGGCGTGACGGAGAAAACCTCCGTACCCTTCAATTGAAGTAATTGACTCACGGTCTGCATATTTCCCCCCAGGAGCCTTGGCTGCGGTCTGGTGCTGCAGCTGCTGCGCATCTGACTATACTCCCGCCCGACCCTAGGACAAGTAGCTAAAAAACCCCATGAATGCGAACAATTACCCATCTTCCGCCGCCCCCGTTCCTCCCGTCGCCGCCATTCGACCGCACGCCGTGAGCTCACCCAACGGGGTTAGAACCGATCCCTATTATTGGTTGCGGGACGATGAGCGCGCTAATTCCGAGGTACTGGCCTATCTACAGGCGGAGAATGCCTACCGCGAGCGGTACATGAGCGCGGCCAAGCCCTTCGAGGAGGCCCTGTACGAAGAAATCGTCGCCCGCATCAAGCAGGACGACTCCTCTGTGCCCTACCACAAGCAGGGCTATTGGTACTACAGCCGCTTCGAGGCGGGTAAGGAACATCCGATATTCGCGCGCCGCAAGGGTACCCTCGACGCGCCCGAAGAAATCCTGCTCGACGCCAATGCGCTTAGCCTGGGGCACGAGTATTACCGGATCGATTCCCTGGAAGTATCACCAGACGATGTCTGGCTGGCGTTTTGCGAGGACACGGTGGGCCGGCGTGAATACACCGTGCGCTTCAAGAATCTGCGCAGCGGCGAGTTTGGCGGCGTGACCATTCCGGGCGTTGAGGACGACCTCGCCTGGACCGAAGATAGCCACACGTTGCTCTACGTCGAGAAGGACAAGGACACGTTGCTCGGCCTGTACGTGAAGAAGCACGTACTCGGCACCGACTTAAGTCAGGACGCGTTGGCTTTCGAGCAGACCGACAGGAGCTTCTATACCGGCGTCTCCAAATCGAAATCCGATCGCTTCATTTTTATTCATATGGAAAGCACCGTCTCCTCGGAGTGGCGGTATGCAGAGGCGAATGATCCGGCGCTGGTCTTCAAGACCTTTCTACCGCACGAACCCGATCACGAATATCAATTGGAACATTTAGGCGGCGAGTTCATCGTCAGAACCAATTGGCAGGCCCGCAATTTCCGGCTGATGTGCGTGCCCATCGGCCACGAGGCCGACCGTCCCCGCTGGCGGGATTTGGTCGCGCATCGCGACGACACCTTCATCGAAGACTTCGACATCTTTACCGGATTCCTGGCGCTGTCCGTCCGCAGCGGCGGCCTCGCCAAAATCAGCATTACCGCTTGGGCGGCGCATGCCGTCCGGCCCGACGCTGCGGCGCTTGCCACAGCAGGGGCCGAGTTCTTCATTGCCAGCGACGAGCCGGCCTACACCGCCTCCCTCTCGGTCAATCCGGAACTCGACACCGATCTCGTGCGCTACGTGTATTCCTCGCTCACCACGCCCGCCACCGTCTACGACTACAACGTCCGCACGCGCGAGCAGACCCTGCTCAAGCGCGATCCGGTGATCGGTCCCTTCGACCCTGCCAACTACCGCACCGAATTCCTGTTTGCGCCGGCGCGCGACGGCACGCACGTGCCGGTGTCCCTGGTGTATCGTGCAGGAATAGAGCGCGACGGCTCCGCACCCCTGCTGCAATACGCCTATGGCGCCTACGGGCTGTCAACCAATCCGATCTTTAGTTCGGCGCGCTTGAGCCTGCTCGACCGCGGTTTCGTCTATGCCATTGCGCATGTGCGCGGCGGTCAGGAGATGGGTCGCGCCTGGTACGACGACGGACGTACGCTCAACAAGATGCATTCCTTCACCGATTTCATCGACGTCACACGCCACTTGATCGCCCAGCGCTGCGCTGACAAGGACAAGGTGTTCGCCATGGGCGGCAGCGCCGGCGGATTGCTGATGGGCGCGGTCGCCAATTTAAGCCCCGGCGACTATCGCGGCATCGTAGCACTGGTCCCCTTCGTCGATGTGGTCACCACCATGTTGGACGACACCATTCCGCTCACCACCAACGAATACGAAGAATGGGGCAATCCCAACAAACGCAAGGACTATGAAACCATGCTGTCGTACTCGCCCTATGACAACGTCCGCGCGCAAGCCTATCCGGCCATGTTCATCACCACCGGACTATGGGACAGCCAGGTGCAGTACTACGAGCCCGCCAAATGGATCGCCAAGCTGCGCGGCTGCAACACCGGCCCTCACGTGCTGCTGCTGCGCGTCGACATGGAATCCGGCCACGGCGGCAAGTCAGGGCGCTTCCAGCGCTATCGCGAGGTCGCGATGGAGTACGCCTTCATCTTGGACCAAGCCGGTATTCGCGAGTAAAAAAAGCGCCGCGAGCGGGGGAAGCAATTCGCAGCGCCAAGACTGACACAAGGGAGGGGGCACAAAAAACTTGAGCTCTATAACGCAGGCACCCCCGTCACTTCGAAGCCCACCACAGTTGAGGTGGTCGGGTCGACGATCGGCGGGCCTTGGCGAAACCAGGTTGCGGCCACCCGCGTGGCCGAGGCCACACGAGCATCGATTCCTTCGAGCGCAAACTGTCCGTCACCACGGCGCACCAACAGGGTCGCCTGGCGGCATCCGTCGGGGACCAAGAAGGCGATGATTTGCGATTGCATCTCAAATCCCTACCGTGGCAAAGAGCTCACAGTGCGGATAAAGCAAGCCGCGTGCCAGATGGCAGATGTAATGAATTCAAACAGTTATGCGCCGGCCGCAGGCCAGGGAGCTGACAAGAATTGTCACTGGTGTGACGCGCACTGCCAGCGCAACCCCGGCCGCGTACTGCCAGCGCAACCCCGGCCGCGTACTGCCAGCCGCGGCGCCGGCGCTCAGCCGCGTGCCCGGCGGCGCTTAATGTCCGGGATGGATTACCACGCAGGCCTGTGCTTTGGCCTTCATTGACGCGCAAACCGCGCGCGCATGTTTCTCGGTAAGTCCCACCGACTGCAGGCGATACAGAGTTCCCGAGGCGCTCTGCTTCGGCGACACAATTGGCGACAGACCTGACAGCAACTTTGGAAACTCCTTCTCCAGGTGCGCCCAACGTTTGTGGGCGGCATCGGCGCTCGACTTGAAGGCGCCGAGCTGTATACCGTACGAGCCCCCTGCAGCGCCCTGGGCGGCCGCAGCTGCCTTCGCAGGTTTCGGCGGCGACGTAACGGCAGGCGCAGCCTTCTCAGGTTCGGCAGCCGCAGGCGGTTTTGCCGCCGGCGTGATCGGAGCACTGGGGGGAGTTGACTCGCCGCCCGCCGGCTTTCCAACCGTATTGAGGGTATCTACTCCGCCAGGTGAGCCGTTCGGCGGTGCCTGGGCCAGCGTAAAATTCTCCACGCGAATGCGAGCCTCTTCCGTCCATTTCCCTTCCGGGTACTGCTTCAGGAACGCTTGGTAGGCATCTTGCGTATCGGTGTCTCGCGCTTTTTGCCAGTCGCGTTCCTCGTACAGTTCTTTGACGCGAGCCTGCGCCTGCGCCGTGAACTCGCCGCTCGGATACTTCTTCAGGAACTGTTCATAGGAATCCGTGCTGTTCGCCGCCCGGGTTTTCTCCCAGTCGCTTTGTTGGCGGCTGCAGCCGGCCAGCCCCAGCAACAACGCCAAACACACGCCGATAAACGCTTTATTCTTGACCATGTTCACACTCGAGGGAGGTTTCCGATAACGACGCATTCTACTGCGAATCGCCATGTCGCGGCGACGCCAAGCTCGTCACATCACGGGCCGCCCCGCATAGGATAATAAGGACCCATGAGCGCTCAAAAACGCCGGTTCCTCGAGAGTAGTTTCTCCACCCCCACCTTCATCGGCGCCGAGTCTGTCATTGTGGGCAATATACGCGGCGCCGGGCATTTCGTGGTCTCCGGCGAGGTGCACGGCGACGGCGAAATCAACGGCAGCCTGAATCTGTCCGCCACCGGAACCTGGAACGGCTTTATCCAAGCAGAACAAGCCATCATAGCCGGCAAAATCACCGGGGGACTCATCGTCAAGGATCGACTGGAAATCGGCTATGGCGCCGTGATCCACGGCAAAGTCAGCGCTCGAACCATCGCCATCGCCAAGGGCGCCATTGTCGACGGTGAGATCGAAGTCACCTCAGGCTCGCCCGTCACCGAATTCGACGAAAAGCGCGACGGCCACGCTTAACGCATCGGCTTGTTCGCGAATGGCGACAAGGAGCTAAAAGTGGAGTGTTCCCGTGTATTCCCGCATCCTAGCGCCATATCGCACACTCAACTATGGCAATGAAACAATACGATGTAGTCATCGTCGGCGGCGGCATTCACGGAGCGGGAGTTATGCAGGCGGCGGCGGCGGCGGGCCACAGCGCGCTGCTCATCGAACAGCACGGGCTCGCCAGCGGCACTTCCAGCCGCTCCAGCAAGTTGATTCACGGCGGGCTGCGATACCTGGAGTCCGGTCAGTTCGCATTGGTGCGCGAGAGCCTGCGCGAGCGTGCCATTCACCTGCGCATCGCCGCCGAGCTGGTCGAGCTCAAGCCTTTCTTCATTCCGGTGTATCGGGACACCCGGCGCCGGCCCTGGCAATTGAAACTGGGACTCTGGATGTATGCGCTGCTCGGAGGGTTCGACGCCAGCACGCGCTTCGGCGCCGTGCCCAAGCGCGAGTGGTCCGCGCTTGACGGCCTCGAGACCCAAGGGCTTGACGCCGTCATTCGCTATCACGATGCCCAGACGGATGATGCCTTGCTGACCCGAGCAGTGGTGCAATCGGCGCTGTCGTTGGGCGCGGAGCTCGCCATGCCCGCGATTTTCACCGCGGCCACCCTCACCGACGACGGCGTCAGCCTCGCCTATCAGAGTGGTGCAGCCCGCGTCGAATGCGGCGCTCGGGTGCTGGTCAACGCCGCAGGACCTTGGGCCCCGCACGTTGCCGGCACTATTCAACCGCCCATCGAGATACCGGACGTGGACTTGGTGCAGGGGACGCACATCGTCCTGCCGTTCTCTGTGACTGCCGGGATTTACTATGTGGAGAGCCCCACGGATGGGCGCGCCGTATTCGTGATGCCGTGGCATGGCGCGACGTTGATCGGCACGACGGAGACCCCCTACCACGGCTCGCCCGACAACGTGCATCCGCTGCCCGATGAAGAGGAATACCTGCTCGCCGTTGCACGGCATTATTTTCCGGCCTTCAGGCATTTGACCCGCGAACACATCACGCAGCGCTTTGCCGGCTTACGGGTGCTGCCCGCCGCCAGTCAGGCGGCCTTCGACCGATCGCGCGAAACCATTTTCAGCACCGACCGTGAGTCCAGGCCGCGCGTGCTCGGCATCTACGGCGGCAAGCTCACCGGCTGGCGCGCCTCGGCCGCGCATGTCTTGGATCTCATCAGCCCCTCCCTACCGGCGTCGCAACGACGCGCTGCGACAGACCAATTGATTTTGAGGAGACCCACATGATTAAGAACGGCCTCGCCGTATTCACCCTGATGCTGGTCGCCACGTTCGCGCACGCTGACAACTATCTCAGCCCCACCGACGAACGTGTCCGCTTGTCGCTCGGTGTCATACACGTCTCGTCGAATACCTCCATGCGCCTCGACAGTAGCCAGGGTGTGCCCGGCACGCCGGTCGACGCGGAGGAGGTCTTCGGCCTGGATAAATCCGACTTCGAACCGAAATTTCAGGCAATGGTTCGGGTCGGCGAGCGGCACCGGCTGCGCTTTGATTATTTTGTGTTGGATCGAAGCGGTCGAACGACGCTTGCCGCGCCGCTGATATTTCGCGACGTCGTGCTGCAAACTGGAGATCCGGTGGACACGACTTTGAATCTGCGCACCCTCGGCATCAGCTATGAATACTCGTTCCTGCATCGCGAGAAATTCGAAGTCGCCGCCACCATCGGCATCAACGACACGGACATCTCCGCTCGTGCGCGCGTCTCCACGCAGAACCGGCACGTCGATCAGCGCGAAGACCAGGCAGGCCCCTTCCCCACCATCGGCCTAGACGCCACCTATGTGGTGAGCAAGCGATTCTATTTCGACGCCCGCGCCCAGTATTTCAAGCTGGCGGTCGATCAATTGGACGGCACGCTGACATTCTACGAGCTGGCGGCGCTGTACCGGCTGCGCCCCAACATCTCCTTCGCCCTGGGTTACACCTCGGTGAAAGCCGATCTCACATCGCGGCAGACCAAGGATTCGGGATTCTTCGATTTCAGCACCAAAGGTCCGGAGTTCTTCGTCAGAATTGCCTTCTGATCCTACCGGGAACGCCCTGTGCGCACGGAATCTGCGCGCTGCGCGGTGCTCACTGGCCCGAAATTACCGGCGCCGCGGGCGTATTTTCCGCCACGAACTCCACCCGATTGTTCGCGGCGGCGGCGCGATTCCACTCGCCCGCCGTGAGCGATTCGTTGCGGGCGGGATAGGGGGTACTCAGCCGTGCGCCGCTGCCATTGTCGAGGGTCACGCTGATGCCGCCCGCCGTGCGCTGGCGCACGCCTGCGATCATATTGGCGAATGCCAGCGATTGGCGCTGCTGCCCCGACAGGGAATCTTCGAACGGATTGCCGATCACATCGCACTTGTTGACCAACAGACTCGCGGCGGCGGGCGTGAAGCCGTCGGTGGCGTTGCCGCTAAGACAGAAAAGACCGGGCAAGCTGGTAATTTTCACCACGCCGCGAAATCCCTGCGCTTCCAGCTTTGACAGCAAATCGCGCAGCACGTCCAGACGCCCGCGATCGAATGGAATCTCGCCATAGGGCACCGGCTCGACTCGCGTCAACACCGCCGTCGAGCCAGCGGCTGCAGGCAGGCCAGCGGACGCTCCCGCCACTGTCGACGCGGTCGCCAGGGCCGCGGTCAGGTCCTTGACAGTTGCCGACAGGTCGGTGCGCGCCCGCTGCAATTCGGAATTTACTGACGAGAGGGCGGCGACTTCGGCTCGCGACCTGGCCAGATCCTCGCGCGCAATCATCCAAACTGCGGCGAACACCACGGCCAGCAGACAGGCCGCTGCAATCCCCGCAGCCCAATGCCAGATTGGCTGCGCAGCACGCGGCGCCGGCGCAGCAAGTTCCACCGGCGGGGCGGGCAGGGAATTGCGCACATCGCTGACGATGCGTGAGGCGAAACTATCGAGGCTCGCGACGATGAAGCGCCGCACGTCGACGGCCTGATCCTTCACAGCGGTCTCGACTCGGCGTCCCCAATCGATGGCGGCGCTTGCGGCGGTGGCCTGCGGACCCTGGACGGCGGACGCTCTCTCGACGGCGGAACCATCGACCATCTCCACCGGCGCCAGTACGGGCTCGGTCATATCGCGCCGGTCCGGCAACAAATGTAATTCGTACAAAACTTTCGAGACGTCGACCGGACGTACCTGCTTCGGCAATACGCCCATTGCACCCAAAGCGCGCGCCTGGCCCACGTACAATTCGCCCTCCTGAGAGGTGTACATCATGATGGGAATCATGGCCGTCTGCGGATCGCCCTTGATGGTCTTCACCGCCTCTAAGCCGTCCATGCCGGGCATCAAATGGTCCATGAAAATCGCATCCGGGCGATTGGTCTTCAAGTATTCAATGGCTTGCTCGGCGGCCTCCGCCATGTCGACTTCAATGTCGTACTTCTCGAGCATGCGGCTCAAGATGACGCGGGCCGACTTCGAGTCGTCGACGACTAATGCGCGTTTACGGGCCATGGCCATAGTTTATTGCAGACCTTTCGCAGCCAGACGGAACCCCAAGAATCGTCGTACACGGCAGACAGGTTCGCGGCGGCGCATTCATCGCGCCGCCAACAAACCCTTCGGCCTCACCCTTTGAGAGACGCGGGACCACTGCGTTCGCCCGGCCTCAAGCTTATTAAGGAGCAGGTTCGGCGCCCGCCGATTCCTTGTTCTGCGCGATCCATGTCAACGCGGACTCGACGTCGGCGAGTTCACTCGCCGTAAATCCTTCAATCCTGACGCCGGTTGCCTCCGCCTTTTTCTTGGCGAGTTCGGCAGCCGCGACCGTGTGTACCCACACCAGACCGCGGCGTACCTTAGCGGTGAACTTTTGCTGCTTTTCTTCGGTCATCGTTCGTCTCCTTAAAGAAGTCTGGACTTAACCTAGGCACGATACACGACTGAGGCTGCGTTGAGGAACCTACGCATCGAGCGGCTAGGGAACTGAAATGGCGCGATCCAAACTCGCACTGTAGGCGTTGATCGCACGCGAGACCACCCCAATATATGCATTCGCTTCATCCCAACGGCGCTCTTCTATCGCCTCGCGAATGCCGGGCAGAGTCTTCACCCCGTACCCGGTATGGAAACCCGGTGCATACAGCATATGACGATACCACTCGCGGCCGGGCAGCCCCTTAGGGTCGATCAGGGTTTGTTCGAGTTCGGTTAGTGTTGCATTCAGCCGCTCCAGGGCCGCATGGGCGCCAGTCGCCTCGCCGGCTGCCAGCCGCGCATATTCCTTGTCGAAGGCTTGCGCGCTGCGCTCGAGGTTTGCCACAGAGTTGTCGAGTTCGGCGAATTTCAGGAATGGAACCTCCGCGTCCCGCCGCGGCGGCGCGCGTGGCTGCTGCGGATCAGAGGCAAGCTTGTAGTCATCGCCGTCCAGCATCTTGGATAATTCGCGCGTTTTCGCGCGCATGCCGTCGGCAAGCTTGTGCAGTTCAGTGTCGTATCCCGCGACCGACGCGGAAAAGTCGCTTTGTTGTGCAGGCAATAATTGCGCCTGCGAAGCGCGTAGCATCAGTCGGCCCGCGACCTTGGCGAGTGCCACGCCGTACACGAAGCCAGGATCGACAAAACGACGGTAATGGTCGAATGAATCGTAAGCGGAGTGATACACGCCGTAGTCGATTTCACCGTCGAAGCCCAGATTCAGCGAATTCACTCCCAGGTGCTGCAGGAACGGCGTGAAGTCCGATCCGGAACCGAGCGCCCCCAGTTCAAGGTCAGTGCCGGAGTGAGCGCCCGAATTGTCATGACCCGGGGCTTCGTATCGATCTACCCGTTCCTTGGCGCCCGCCCGCGCCAGCACACTGCTGCCGGTTTCCGGATCCCTTACATCGCGCGCCACCTCACTGGCGAAGTGCTGCAATTCATGGCTGCCCTCCACGCCAAGATAGCCGCGGCCGTTGGTGTCGGAATTGACGTACAGAGCCGCCTTGCTCTGAAGTTCCGCCGCATGCTCTTCCGCCCATTCGGTTGACCCCAGAAGTCCCGGCTCCTCGCCGTCCCAGCTCGCATATACCAGAGTGCGGCGTGGCCGCCACCCCTCTTTGACCAATCTGCCGATTGACTTGGCTTCGGCCATTAATGCAACTTGGCCGGCCAACGGATCGGTCGCCCCAAATACCCAGCCATCGTGATGATTGCCGCGCACTATCCATCGATCCGGTTCCTGGGCGCCACGAATCGTTGCAATCACGTCGTACAGTGTCTTCTGGCTCCAGTCCGACAACACCTTCATATGCACTTTCGCCGGACCAGGCCCCAAGTGATAAGCAAGCGGCAAACCGCCGCGCCAGCCTTCAGGCGCCATGCGGCCCCCGAGGGCGGCGAGCAAGGGTTCCGCCGCCGCATAAGAAATCGGCAACACCGGAATTTTCAAGATGGTCTTTGCATCCTGGATGGCGAGTCGTTTGGCGCCGGCCGTCGCGCCTACGCCCGGAGTCAGAGGATCACCGGTGTACAGCACCAGGTCCTGCACCGAGCCGCGCTGCACGGCATCGCGCGGCCGATAGCCGCCTTTCGGATATACATCGCCCGCACCGTAACCATCGTCACGCGGATCCGAATAGATCAGACAACCCACCGCGCCGTGTTCGTAGGCTAGCTTCGGTTTCAGCCCGCGCCAGCCGCCGCCGTACCGAGCCAACACGATCCGTCCCTTGACGCTCACGCCCTGGCGTTCGAGTTCCTTGTAGTCGTCCGGCATTCCTTGGTTGACGTACACGAGCTCCGCGGTCACGTCGCCATCCGCGCCGTACACGTTGTAAGCCGGCAGCTCATCCTTGGTCTTTATGGAAGTACTGTCGCCGGCAACGGGCGGCTCGGTCAGGCGGGCCGTAAAATGGCTCGGCGCCACCAGCTCCATCGATACTTCTCGGGGCGTGGGGTACAGCACGGAGAAAGTCTCTATGGTTGCGTCCCAGCCCCATTCGCGAAATTTTTTCAGCTGAAATTCGGCATTCGCCTTGTCGTGCGCCGAACCGACGTGATTCGGCTCGGAAGCCATCTGCTCCATCCAGGATCTCAATTCCGCCGCCGACAAGTCCGCATCGAAACGCTGCTCGAGCGCAGCTTCCGCGGCCGCGCCGCTCGCAGAAAAGCCCAGCATCTCCGCAGAGCCCGCTGCTGTATCGGTGGAGGGGCCTGCCATCGCATTCGGCGCCGAGTCCGACGTTGCACTGCGGGCTGCCTCGGCCGGCACTGCGGCGGCTGCGCACACGATGACTGCGCAAAGCGCCCCTGACAAAATTGCGCCGCCACGGCGCCATGACGCGGCTGATTTACTTGTCGCGGCCAACATGCTCTCCCCCTTAGTCTCGAATGCCGGCGCCCCGGTTCATCAATGTCACGGCCAGCACGAACATCCCGCCGGCCGCAGTGACCATGATCCCATATGCGAGGCGCAGATCAACGTCCGATGTGCCGAGAAAGCCGTAACGGAAGGCGCTGACCATGTACAGAATGGGATTTGCGTGCGACACGATATGCGCCCAGCCGGGCAGCATGGTGATCGAATAGAACACGCCGCCGAGATAAGTGAGCGGCGTCAGCACGAAGGTCGGGAACCAGGAGATCTGGTCGAAATTCTTGGCGAACAGGGCATTGATAAAGCCGCCCAGCGCAAACACCATGCTGGTGAGCAATACCGCGGAGATGATGGCGAACACGTGCATCAGCGCGAGGCGCGTGAAAAACAGCGATACGATGGTGACCACCGATCCCACCAGTACCCCGCGCAGAATGCCGCCGCCCATGTAGCCCGCCACGATCAGCCAATTAGGCAGCGGCGACACCAGCAATTCCTCGAGATGCTTGCCGAATTTTGCGCCGAAGAACGAGGACACCACATTGCCATAGGAATTCGTGATCACGGTCATCATGATGAGACCGGGAGCGATGAACTGCATATAGTCGTAGCCGCCCACCTGGCCGACGCGCCGCCCGATCAGGCTGCCGAAAATGATGAAGTACAACGTGGCCGTGACCGCAGGCGGCACGATGGTCTGGCCCCAGATGCGCACGGTACGGCTGAACTCTCGAATGATGATGGTCTTGAAGCCCACCCATTCGGTGGCGGCGCGCGAAGCAGCCACGATCAGGAAGCCAACGTCGTGACGGCCGCGGTGGCGCTGCGCGCGCCCGCGGCGGTGGCACGGCCGGCAGAAGCACTGCCATCGACCAAGCGGATGAATAATTCTTCCAGCCGGTTGACCTTGTTGCGCATGCTGTTGACCACGATCCCCTGCGCCGACAGCTGCGCGAATATGTCGTTGAGGCTCTGTGTCTTCGACATTTCGATTTCCAGCGTATGATCGTCGGAGAGCGCGGCGGCAAATCCGGACAATTGCGGTACGCTTTGGCGCGAGTCGCGCAAATTGAACACGAACACTTCGGTCTGCAATTTGCGCAGGACATTAGCCATGGTGTCGCGCTCGATTATGTTGCCGCCCTCGATGATGGCCACGTTGCGGCACAGGTTCTCGGCTTCTTCCAGATAGTGCGTTGTCAGAATGATGGTGGTGCCCGCATCGTTGATGTTGCGCAGAAATTCCCACATTGAACGGCGGATTTCGATGTCCACGCCGGCGGTGGGCTCATCCAAGATCAAGAGCTTCGGTTCATGCATCAGGGCTCGCGCGATCATCAAGCGCCTTTTCATGCCGCCGGACAGCGAACGCGCGATCGAATTGCGGCGATCCCAGAGCTGCAGTTGCTTGAGATATTTCTCCGCGCGCTGCTTGGCCAGCGGCCGTGGTATGCCATAGAAGCCCGCCTGATTCACGACGATGGTGAAGCACGTCTCGAACATGTTGAAATTGATTTCCTGAGGCACGAGCCCAATGCAAGACTTGGCCACCTCGAGCTCTCGATCGATATCATGTCCGAACACCTCGACGATGCCGCTGGTCTTGTTGACCAGCGAGGTGACGATGCCGATCGCAGTGGTCTTGCCGGCGCCATTCGGTCCCAGCAAGGCGAAGAAGTCGCCTTCCTCGACGTTCAGGTCGATGGCCTTGAGCGCTTTGATGCCGTTCTTGTAGGTCTTGGTAAGCTGGCGAAGGACTAGGGCTTGCATAAGAGCCGCGTAGCGTAAACCTCGCGGGGCCTCGCCCGCAACGCCCACGCGCCGACCATGCATTAGTGGTCGGGCAGCCTCGTCGCGGCCGCAAGCTGCAATCCGAACAATTGCACCCGGCGCAGTGCCTTGGGTTCGGAGCGCAGCGCTGCGCCGGTGAGGGCGCTCCAGAAGGCGGTGCATTCTAACCAACGCGCAGAAAGATGCACGGCCTCGGTCGCCACCAGCGCGGGCAGGCGGTTGACCGTGATGCGGCGAAAAGCCTCTGCAGTCTTGCCGTTCATTCCCAGCAGCAGTTGGGCGCCGAGTCCTGCTCCAGCGGCCACGTGCCAGGCATAAAACAGCGCCAGACGCACGAAGTTGACGGTTTCGTCGTCGATCACCGCTTCATCCGCGACGCACCAGGCCCGCGAGTCTTGCAGGCGCGACTGCCAGTGCCCGTGGTCCTGAAAGCGCAAGTCGAACAATGCATAGGGGCAGCCCGCCGCCGCCTGCCGTTGCGCCAGCGACAGGAGCGCCACCTGCCCAGCCAGGCTTGGCGAAACGCCGGGTCTATCAGGCGCCTTCCAGCCCTGGACGCGCGCCGCAGCCAGATCCAAGAAACGATGGTTGAGGTCATGTAGCGACCCTAAGTTATTGAGCGACAAATGCGATTCCTGCGCCCAGCTGCCGACGATTGCATCCTGCATGTCCGTCTCCTGACAAGGTTTCAAATGGGATTTCGGCGGCTCCGGCGCATTTCGCCGCAAATACAGCGGCTATCAGGCGCAGAAATCACTTGGCAGCCACGCTAACTTTGTGATTAATTTCTGTCAAATTCTTTTTGAGGCCTAAACCAGGGGAATTGAACTTAAGGGAGCCGACCATGAGAGTGTCCGATGACCGCTATACGAGGGACCGCCAGCGACTGGATCTGGCGTTGCGTCTGATCCGCCACGAAGCCCGCACCTTCACCATTCGTCAATGGACGGGTTTGAGCGACGACCGCATTCGCAAGCTTTACCGCAGCTACGTGATGAACAACGACGCCCGGCCGGTGCTCAGGCATCGCGGCAAATCGCCGCGTCAGGCGGCTTATTTTTTCCGCAACCCCGAGCTGAATTTTCAGTCGGTGCAACTGGCAAGTCTCTACGTCATGTACGGACTGCTGATCCCGGCAGACGCGGGGCTCGAACCGCACTACCGCATCGGCTGCTTGGAGTCCGGCACCCTGCTCTGCCGCGCTTACGAGGCCTACCTGGAGTTGCACGAACCCGCAAGCATTTCCTTCGAGCACGCTTGGTTCTTGCTGCTGGCGATGGCGCGACGCGACGAGGTAGGTATGGTCCGCTGCGATGATTGCGGCGGTTTGCGGTTGCACGATTTGCTGGCCAGACATAAGCAAACCTGCGGCAATTGCCATCAGGAGTTGACTGCGCTGACGCACTGAGGCTGTGTGCGGCCGAACACGATCGCAGCATGGAAGCGGAGATCCGTGAAATCCTGCGCAACGCGGCTTCGTAGAAGAGACGTCCGCCCCGAGCAGCAGACCTTGGAAAGTGATCATCCTTGATACGCCCTGCTAGAATTGCGGGATGCAGGAAAGGAATATCTTCGCCGGCCCGTATTTGGACCGCGCCGCGCATTTGCGGCAGGATCCGGAGTGGTTTGCGGCTGCGCTCGCCGACGAACGCAGCCGCGCGGTGCCGGTGTGGAATTCGCGCAACCTCGTCGCCGAAGGCGATGCTCCGCGCGCCGTATTTTTTGAACTGTCGCTGATACCGCCCGAACGGCGCAATGACTCCGATTTGATCTTGCTCGGCCGCTATGACGGCACGAATTACTTCGCCTTCGAAATCGAATCGATCGAACCGCCACCCTCGCCCTCGGGCAGCCGCTTCGAGGACTTACGGTACATCGCGTCGGTGCTGCCGATCGACGAGGCGGGCTTGCTCGGGTACGCGCGCGCCATCATTTCCTGGCGGCGGCGGCACCGCTTCTGCGGCCTGTGCGGCGCGAGCACCCTGTCCACCCGGAGCGGTCATGTGCTGGTGTGCAGCGATCCCAGCTGCCGCAATGAACAGTTTCCGCGCATCGATCCGGCCATTATCGTCTTGGTCAGCGAAGGCGGGCGGGCGCTCTTGGGACGCCAAGCCAGTTGGCCGATCGGCCGCTATTCCACCATTGCCGGATTCGTCGAGCCGGGAGAGTCTCTCGAGGATGCCGTGGCGCGCGAGGTTCTCGAGGAAACCGGCATCGAGGTCGACCGGATCGAATACCACTCGTCCCAGCCGTGGCCATTTCCGGCGTCTTTGATGCTCGGATTCACCGCGCATGCGTCGACCACGGAGGTGCGCCTGCATGATCAGGAGCTCGAGGATGCGCGCTGGTTTACGCGCGCCGATATCGCTGCCGATGGCGCGCTGCTGCCGCCGCGGCAGTCCATATCGTTCCGGCTGATCGAGCACTGGTTCGACGCGGGCGGGGAAGCACGCCTGCGCGACATTCAAGGGAGCGCGCCCTGGCCACAATCGCGTTAGGCGGAAGCTTCGCGACTTTAGGTCTGGTGCTGTGCGCCGCATTCTCGGCCGGTTTCGTCGACGCCATTGTGGGCGGCGGCGGTTTGATTCAACTGCCTGCGCTGCTGGCCGGCTATCCCTCGGTCGCACCCCCGGTGCTGTTGGGAACCAATAAACTCGGCAGCATTTGCGGCACGGCGAGCGCGGTGCTGCGCTACATGCGCGTGGTGCGCATACCCGCGCGGGTGCTCCTGCCTGCCGCTGTCATCGCATTTCTGGCGGCGCTCATCGGCGCAAGCTTGGTAAGTGCCGTGTCCCCCTCGCTGTTTAGGCCGTTGGTGCCCGTCATGCTGACGCTGGTGCTGCTGTACGTGTGGTCGCACAAGGATTTGGGTGCGCGCCACGCGCCTGTTGCATTTTCTCGCCGCCGCGGCTATCTCGCCCTCGCGGCCATCGGCGGCATCGGCCTGTACGACGGATTCTTCGGGCCAGGTACCGGCAGCTTTCTCATGCTGCTCTTCATCCGTCTATATGGCTTCGATTTCCTGCACGCCTCGGTGGGTGCCCGCACCATCAACGTCGCGACCAATGCCGGCGCACTCTTGTTTTTTGGCATTCACGGCGAAGTGAATTGGGGCTTAGGCGTGGCGCTGGGCGGCTGTAATGCCGCGGGCAGCGTGCTCGGCGCGCATACGGCGGTCAAGCACGGCAGCAAATTCGTGCGTGCGGCGTTCATCGCCATCGTCGTCGCATTGATCGCAAAAACCGGCACGGACGCCTGGAGCCTGCATCGCTAGGCGTCCACGCGCGCACTCGCCTAACCGCGTTCCCAGTGCCCTGGCTTCAAGCGCCAGCCGTCCCCCTGACGGACCCATTGATGCATTACCCAGTGACGCCCAGGACGGGGCGCTACCCAGTGGCCGCCGACCCACTCATGCCGGCCGCTCACCCAATTCCAGTAACCGCCCATCCAAACATAGCCCGGCGACGGCGCCACTCCGATAACTTCCACGCGCGCAGCCGGCGGCGCAATCATAACCACTCCATCGGCGCCGTGACGCTGATCGGGAACGACCACGCACCCCGCCAGTGCTATCGACAGAAGGAGACCGGATGCCAAAGCCGCGTTCAACCACTTACGCTGATTCATGACGATAACCACGTATTGCAGGTATTGATAGGCGAACTAACGTCCTTCGGCGGTTGCCGTTGACGGTGCGCCGAATTGCGCAGGATAGCGCCCTTGCCTACGGATCACCACCGGCGAAATTTCCGCCGGCACCGGACTCCGAATTGTCGTTGCGTCGTCGTAGTAGTGGGCGGGGATGAGGCACCTTGTCCAGGCTCGCCATCGGGCGCGCCAGGCGCGTTTTTGCCCTATACATAGCAAGGTCCGCTCGATGCAGCAGTACGTCGGGAGTGCGGCCGTCGTGCGGATACATGGACCGGCCGATTGCCGCGGTCAACCGCAGCTCGTTCCCCCCTGTCCAACATGGCAGGGACACCCGTTCGCGAATTGCGTCCGCGACCAGGATCACGGCGCCCGCGTCCGGCACGCTGGGCAACACGACCACGAATTCGTCGCCACCATAGCGACAAACGATATCGCCGTTGCGCACTCTCGCGGCGATGCGCGTCGCCGCCGTGATCAGGACTTTATCCCCCGCCGCATGGCCGTATTCATCGTTGATGCTCTTGAATCCATTCAGATCGATGAACAGCAACCCGACACATTCCTCCGATCGGGCTGCCTCGCCGATGGCCAATTGCAACAGCTCCAGCATCCGTCGGCGGTTATAGTGGCCCGTCAGCCCGTCCCGATCGGCCAGCACTTGCGCCTGCGCTTCACGCTCCCGAAGGGCGGCCAACTCGTGCAACAAGTGCGCGTTGATCGAGCGCAGAGTGTCGAGTTCGTCGGAACCTTCGGCGCTAAGCTGGTCGCCGCCGGACGCAACGACCTTTAGCTGCGCGGCGCCCGTGCGACTTGCAGCGCCGTGGGCAAGCGCTTTGCTTCTTCCATATGCCATGGTGGGGGACTCCTTGAAATTGGAGTGGATTTTGCGGGATGCACCCGTACGCTGCGATCGGCAGCGGGCCGATTAATATGTAAGATTTACCTGACTGACATTGGAAGTAGATGTCGATAGGGAGCTAGTGCATGCCTTATACCGCTGATCCTCGTGTTCTATTCGCGGCCGAACGCACGCTGCTCGCCTGGCAGCGCAGCTCGATCGCTCTGATGGGCTTCGGCTTCGTCGTGGAACGATTCGGCCTGTTCCTGCAAATGGTGTCGCATCAGCCTCTGTCCGGATCACAGCGCGCATTTTCGCTCAGCATAGGCGTGCTGTTGCTGTTGCTGGGCGCCGCGGTTGCCCTGATTTCGGCGCGGCAATTTCGCCAGGTCGCCAACAGCTTGGATCCGGGGGTGGTGCCGCCGGGCTATTGGACTCAGGTCGGTGTTGGACTCAATGTCGTCATAGCCATCATCGCGCTGGCGTTTGCCCTGCATTTTCTATGGCCGGTTAAGTAGCGCGGTCTACCACTGCGCGGCTGGCTCAACGCACAGCTCAAGGGGCCGGTGCCGCTCGCCGTGAATACGCCATTGGCACCCTCCGACCAGATATTCACCGAACTGCAGGCGGCGCGCGAAGAGCGCCGGGAAGCGCGACGCCTACCTGCCCCACTACCGCGCACAGGTGCTGGCACGTGCCCAAAGCGCCGCGCTCACCGCGCGACCTTTTGCAGAGCGCCTGGTCCATTTTTGGACTAACCACTTCGCCGTTTCCGCGGACAAAGAGGCGGTTCTCGGCGTAGCCGGCACGCCTCGAGAACGAGGCTGTCCGCCCGCATGTCGCTGGCCGCTTCGCCCTACTGCTGACCGCGGTGGAACAGCACCCCGCGATGATCGCCTTGCTCGACAATCAGTATTCGGTGGGTAAGGATTCTGAGCTGGCACCGCGTGCCGCGCAGCGCTCGGCACGCCAGCCGGCGCGTACCGCCTCGGACACGCGGCGGCACGAGATTCTGGAACTGCATACCCTGGGCGTGAACGGCGGCTACACCCAGGCAGATGTCACGAGCTTCGCGCAAATCCTCACCGGTAGGTCGATCGGCGGCGGCAAGGGCCGGCTCGCCCGCGGGCTTGCCGGCCGTTTCTATTTCCGCGAAAACCTGCACGAGCCTGGCGCCAAGACTTGTCTCGGCAAAAACTATTATGAAGGCGGGCCGCGCCAAGGGAGCGCTGGCGCAGCGGCCGTGTGATAGCCGACTGGCCCGGCCTCGCAAACGCGGCGCTGCTCGACAATCGGGACCTGCGGCCGACTCTCGACTTGCGCAGCGTGTTCAAGACCGTGCTCGACGAGCATATGCACGTCGATGCACGGACCCTCAGCACCCGAATATTCCCGGACAGTAGCGGCGCGCGCCCTCTGCAAGGGCTGATACGCGCCTCAATTTACCTTCGGCGAATCTCTAAAACGCCATCGGTTCTGTACTGGGGGGCATCGTCGGCGTCGGTGTCTCTGCCACCGACGGCGCCGGAGGCGCTGTTGCCGGCGCTGGTGCCGCCGCGGCAGGCCGCCGTGCCCGCGCGGGCTTGGGCGCAGCCTTCTTGGCGACGACCTTGGGCTGGGCCTTGGCCTTGGGCTTGGCCCTCTTCGGCGCAGCTTTTACCGCTTTTTTCGCCACCTTACGAGCTACGGTCTTCTTCGCCCTTGCTTTTACCTTAGCCTTCACCGGGCGGGCTTTCTTCTTCGCGACGCTCTTCTTGGCGGCGCGGCGCTTGGCCTTTGCCGCTGGACGCTTCTTCGACTTGCTCTTCTTTGCCATGATCACTCTTCTCCTCGAGATCGTACGAACTCATCGTGAGAGTAGTCCCGAAAAAGTCTGCTGTCATCTTCGATGCTCATGCCGCCCACTGCGGTAAGTTAGTCGCTGCCTCGCATCGACGGTCGCGTCATCACTTGGCGCTTCGTGGCGCTGGAGTCGGCAACATGGATTGCGTAGGCTGCTCCGATGTTGCCGACCGAACCCATTCGCCCGCTTAAAGATGTCTGGTTAAGACCCCGAGCCGTGTTTCGCGAAATGGCGGCGCGGCCGATCGGCGTAGTCGACTACCTGCTGGCGGCGATTCAAGGCGTCGGCAACTTCTTGGCGCTTTACCGCACCCAGGGAGCGGGAATTCGCAGCAGCGTGGAGCAAATACTCGGAAACTCCTTTGCCATCGGGGCCGTCGCCGGTGTGGCCAGCCTGTTCTTGATGGCGGTCATCTACCAGCGCATAGGTCTTCGCGCCGGCGGCAAAGCCACCGTCCCACAGGTGGTCCATGTGCTCGCCTATGGAGGCGTACCGATGGCCGCATCGGCGGTGTTATGGGTGCTGACCGCACTGCTGGCCGGCGAAACTGCGTTCGTCGAAACTCAACGCGCGGATGTCGAGGGCTTCGTCGTCCTTTTGCTGCACGCACAGTTCGCGTCCTACGTCCTGCTGCTGCTGTGGAGCATCGTCCTGATCGTGATGGGTTTCAGCGAAATACAGGGTATTTCCACACGCAAGGCTTTTGGCATGTGGTTTCTCGGGCAGGTCATCGGATTTCTTGCATCCGTACTCCTGGCCGTGATCTTCGGGACGCTATTCCCAGGAATCCTGCACGTTATCCCGCAGCATTGACCTTATGGTGCGGCCGCTGCGCCATCCACCCGCCCGGTCATTGATTGTGACGCCGCCAGTTCAGGGCGCTCAGGCGTACGGTCAAGAACCGCAGGTGACGCCGGGGTCGGCGCGTCGGCCGGCTTCCGGGCGGCGGGCTTGGGTACGGCAGCTTTGCGCGGGGTGGCCTTGAGCGCCGGGGCTTTGGACGCTGGGGCGGCCCGCTTCTTCACAACAACGGTGTTACGCGCAACAGCCACACGCAGTGCAGGCTTCGCCTTGGCTCGAGGCGCCTTGCGGCGAGCGGTCTTCGAGGCGGAAGACGCCTTGGGCCGTGATCGTTTCGCCCGCGACAGCTTAGATCGTGACTCCGTTGCGCCTGACGCCTTCTTCGCGCTGCCTTGGCCTTCTTTCTGGCCTGTTTGGCGGCCTTCTTCGCCTCGGCTCCCAGCCGTTGCGCCGCAGCAGACTGTTGCGA
Organism: Gammaproteobacteria bacterium; assembly: GCA_040004115.1. GTDB lineage: Bacteria > Pseudomonadota > Gammaproteobacteria > Steroidobacterales > Steroidobacteraceae > Bog-1198. Next base: position 46,230 of record JBDUBO010000006.1, read on the forward strand.
GCTACGTCCTTGAGAAGTTGCCACGCTTCAAAGCCTCGCTCAGAAAACCGGCGGCCGCTGAGCTCAGCCCCGCAAGAACGACCTGTCACGTGCGCCGCGGCCGGTGCCGCGGCTAGAAGTTTATGACAACACTCGGAACAGGAATTTGCGAATGTCGGCGATTTCCGGCGCGCATACCGCATGTGCCATGGGGTAGTCATGCCACTCCACCGCATATCCTTGAGCCTTCAGAAAGTCGCGCGACTGCATCCCTAGCCCCAAAGGCAGGACATTGTCGCCCTCGCCATGGGCCATGAAGATCGGTGTGGCATTGTTGGCCGGCGCGCGTTCTGCTTTGAAGTTCGCCTGACCCGGTAAATAGCAGGACAGCGCCATCACCCCTGCCAGAGTTTCCGGGAGGCGCGGCACCGTATACAGCGACACGGCTCCGCCCTGTGAGAAACCGGCGAGTACGATCCGATTCGCCGCGATTCCGCGCTCGCCCTCACGAGCGATCAGTTGCCGTATCAGCGCATCCGTGTCGCGAAATCCAGCAACGTCCTCGACAGCCGTGCGGTCCAACGCCTTGATGTCGTACCAGGCGCGCATGGCCATGCCGCCGTTGATGGTGACCGGACGAACCGGCGCGTTCGGAAAGACAAAGCGCCACGCTCGTTCGCCCGGATGCACAATTTGGGGGACGACGGGCTCGAAATCATGACCGTCGGCACCCAGGCCATGCAGCCAGATCACGGCCGCGGTCGGCTTTGTCGCAGTCTCCACTTCAATGGTTTCCAGCATCGGCATTAGAATATCATCGCCGCATGCCGGTCACGTTAGAACATCTGCGTCGTTACGCGATCGCGCGTTCGCTGTTCAAGCCCACGACACTTAGGAAGGCCATCGATAAATTGGGATTCGTGCAGGCGGATCCCATCCGCGCGCCGGCGCGCGCGCAAGATCTGACGCTGCGCCATCGCGTGTCGGATTATCGCGCCGGGGATCTCGAGCGGCGCTATCCCAAGCTGCCGCTGGAAGAGGATTTCTTCGTCAACTACGGCTATTTGCCGCGGGCGCTTCATGAATTGATGCATCCGCGCACCGCGCGGACGGCGTGGTCGGCTGCACGCGCTGCGCAGGCTACGGCCGTGCTGGACTACATTCGCAGCCGCGGCGCCGTGCATCCGCGCGAAGTGGATGCGCATTTCGCCCACGGCAAAGTGACCAATTGGTTCGGCGGGTCATCGAACGCCAGCACGCAACTGCTCGACGTCATGCATTACCGCGGCCTGTTGCGCGTGGCGCGGCGCGAAGCGGGAACGCGTGTATATGCGGCGCGCCAGGTCACGATAGACCTGCACGCCGCGGGGGACCCGGAAGCCACGCCGGCTCTCGATACCGTCATCGCAGTTAAACGCATGGATGCACTGTTGGACGTGGTAGTGCAAAAATATGCGCCGCTGCCGGCCAGAAGTCTGGGATACCTCGCCAGCCTGTTGTGCGGCGGCGCGCCGCAATGGCGGTCGCAGCGCGGTGACGCATTGGCGCGAGCCAAGCAACGGTTGGGTCACGCGCGCATCGAGGGAATCGATTGGTACTGGCCGGCGGCGGAAAGGCCGGCCTCGGTCCGTTGGCGCCCCGACGATGGCGTGCGCCTGCTCACACCCTTCGATCCTATTGTCTGGGACCGTCGCCGCTTTGAAATCTTCTGGGGCTGGACCTATCGCTTCGAAGCCTACACACCCGCGCCGAAACGCAAGCTCGGTTACTACGCTCTACCCCTGCTGTGGCATGAACGCGTGATCGGCTGGGCCAATGTGACGGCGAGCGAGGGCGCGCTCAAGTGCTCCTGCGGTTACGTAAGCGGCCGCGTGCCAAGCTCTGCAGCGTTTCGCGCCGGCCTCGAAACGGAGCTCTCGCGCCTGCGCGCCTTCCTCGGAATCACTGCCTAGCGCCCACTGCCGTCCCCGGCACCGGCTCGAAGCTGCTAGCCCAACGTATTACGCACCTCGGCGGCGATCTCGTAGGAGCGCAGCCGCGCGGAGTGATCGAACATCTGGGAGGTAATCATGAGTTCGTCAGCCTTCGTCCGCTGTATGAATGCCGCCAACGCAGCGCGCACCGTTTGCGGCGACCCGATAGCCGTGCAGGAGAGCACGTCGGCGAGCATGGCCTTGGCTTGCGGCGGCAACTGCTCGTCGTATCCTTCCACGGGCGGCGGCAGCTGAGTCGGCCGGCCGCTGCGCAAATTGACAAAGGCCTGCTGCATGGATGTGGACAGAAACCGCGCTTGGACCTCGGAATCGGCGGCGAAAACATTGAATCCCAGCATCACGTAGGGACGGTCGAGCTGCTGCGAGGGCTGGAACCTGGCGCGATAGATCTCGAGCGCCTGCATCATCATGGCGGGGGCGAAATGCGAAGCGAAGGCAAAGGGCAGACCTAGGGCCGCGGCGACCTGTGCGCCGAATAGACTGGAGCCCAAGATCCATAGCGGCACCTGTGTGCCCACGCCGGGGTAGGCCACCACACGGTGGCCTGGTTGCGCGGGCGCGAGGTAGCTCATCAATTCCAGGACATCCTGCGGAAACTGTTCCGGATCGGAGTTGAGATTACGGCGCAGGGCCTGCGCCGTGAGCTGATCGGAACCGGGCGCCCGGCCCAGCCCCAGATCGATGCGGCCTGGAAACAGGCTTTCCAAAGTCCCGAATTGCTCGGCGATCACCAACGGCGAATGATTCGGCAGCATGATGCCGCCTGCTCCGACGCGGATGGTCTTGGTTCCCGCCGCCACATGGCCGATGACCACCGAGGTGGCCGCGCTCGCAATCCCAGGCATGCTGTGGTGTTCCGCCAGCCAGTAGCGCTGGTAGCGCCAGCCCTCCGCGTGACGGGCCAAATCCAAGGTATTGCGCAGCGACTGCGCCGCGCTGCCACCCATGGTTACCGGCGACAGGTCGAGAATGGAAAAAGGGATCATAAGCTCACTTCGGGCGGCAGACGTAGCGTAACTCTGGGAGCGTATCTTCGATATTCAAGGCCCTCCGAAATCGCGGCACGGCGCATTGACAATGTCTGCATTTTTATGCAGGATGCGTGCAATTTTATGCAAGGCCTTATATGTTGCGTGCCGATATCGACAACTCTAGCGCCCCGGCGCGCCGCACCGTGCTCGCGAAAATCATCCGCGAGCAATCGGTTGGGCGGCAAACCGAGCTGGTCGCCATGCTGCGCAAACACGGCCATGTCGCCACTCAATCGAGCGTGAGCCGGGATTTGCGCGAGCTGGGCGTGGCCAAGATGGGTGATCGCTACGTATTGCCGGAGACCGCAGTCCCGGCAAAGAATGATTTTTCGTCTCTCAAGCAATTCGTCAACGCCCGCCTGAGGGCCGGCACGAATCTGACGGTGCTCAAGACGACGGTAGGCTCGGCACAAAGCGTGGCCGTTGCCATCGACACCGCCCAATGGCCTGAGGTCATCGGCACCATCTCCGGCGATGACACCATATTCATCGCCACGGCCGGCGCGCGCGAACAGCGCAAGCTGGAGCTGCGCCTTCTCGCCCTGTTCGGACGCTAACACCTATGACATCTACTGCAACGCAGGGCGCAGAGCCCATACTTTTGGCTTTTTCCGGTGGACTCGACACCTCCTTCTGCGTGCCCTGGCTAAAGGACACCTACGGCCGGCCGGTCATTACGGTCACCGTCGATACCGGCGGCATCGATGCCGGTGCCGCTCGTTCCCTGGCCGAGCGCTCAGCACAATTGGGCGCCGTCGAACATCATTTGATCGACGCGCGCAGCGCCTACTTCGAACAGGTGCTTAAGTACCTGATCATGGGCAATGTGCGCCGCGGCGGCGCGTATCCGTTGTGCGTCGGCGCGGAGCGGGTACTGCAGGCGCAGACCATTGCGCAAATGGCGCTGTCGCTTAAAACCAAGATGGTCGCGCATGGCTGCACGGCCGCGGGTAACGATCAAGTACGCTTCGAAGTGGCTTTGCGAACCTTGGCGCCGGATCTCGACATCATTGCGCCGGTACGCGACCGAGCGTTCAAGCGGCCGGAGCAGCTCAAGTATCTCGAAGATCATGGCTTGCCGATTCCACCCTTCGGCGCGGCCTACTCCGTGAATCGCGGGCTGTGGGGGGTCACCATCGGCGGCAAGGAGACTCTCACCTCCGAAGACAGCATTCCCGACGACGCCTGGTTGCTGTCGAAGGACGCATACGCGGGGGCCGGCCTACCGGGGGCCGGCCCACCGGCTCCGCGCGCCGCCGAACGCCATACCCTGGGATTTGATGCGGGCATTCCGGTGAGTCTCGACGAGGCTGCACTGTCCCCCGTCGCCATCATCGAGAAACTGGAGGCCCTGGCCGGCCCATTCGGGATCGGCCGCGGCATTCACTTGGGCGACACCGTGATCGGCACCAAGGGCCGGGTGGCCTTCGAAGCGCCCGCGGCGGAAGTGTTGCTGACGGCGCATCGCGAATTGGAGAAATTGGTGATGACCGGCAAACAGGCACGCATCAAGGACTCGGTGGCCCAACCCTATGGTGACTTGGTGCACGAAGGCCAACACTTGGATCCGGTGTGCCGTGATATCGAAGCGCTGCTCGTATCCTCGCAGGCGCGGGTCACCGGTGTGGTCAAAGTGCTGTTCCGTCCGGGCTCGATCTTCGTCGAAGGCGTCACATCGCCGTATTCGCTGATGGCCGCCTCCAAAGGCGTCTACGGCGAATCCGCCGGCGAGTGGACCCCGACAGATGCGCTGGGCTATTCGAAAATGCTGGCGCTGACCGGAGTGTTCTACCAGCGCGCCGGCGTCAATGGGACGGCGGCCAAGGGGCATCGGTCGTGAGCGGCATGCGCACGGTCGTCGTCGATAAAATCGCCTCGGTGACCCAGGCCTGCGGCCTGTCGCACGAACTGCGCATTGCCACGGACATTTCCTGTGAGGAGGGAATGGTGGTGGTGGTCGAAATTCTCAACAACAAATCGACGTACAACACCCTCGAGCTCACCAGCGGCCGCATGGCCAAGGTGGCGCGCGGCGACATCGTGGTGGGCGCACTGGGCCACCGCAAGGCCCTGTTCGGCTACTCGGGCCATATCCCGGCCTCGCTCAAGCCGGGTGAAGTGATTCAAATGCTGAATATCGGCGGAGTGCTCGGCATCTGCGATTCGGCGACCCCGGACAAGGGCAAGCCTTTCGATTGCAAGGTGCTGGGCGCGGTGCTGACCTTTCCCTACCTGGGCGAGCGCATCGGCGTGCCGGCCAAGGCAGGCTACAAAGCATTGGACTACGACGCCGGGCTCGACGTGCGTGGTGTGCCGGTAGTTGCGCTGGCCGGTACCTGCATGGAAGCCGGCAAGACCGCGGCAGCCTCGGCCATCATCGCGCGCATGCGCCACCGCGGCCTCACTGTGGATGCCTTCAAGGCCACCGGCGTGTCGCTGCGCCGTGACATTCTGGCGTTCGAGGATTCCGGCGCCCGGCGTACCATGATTTTTACCGACTTGGGGATAGTGACCACCACCGCGAAATGCGGCCCGGCGCTCACCCGCACTATGCTCACGGAGATGGCCACCGGACAACCCGACGTCATCGTGTTCGAATTGGGAGACGGACTACTGGGAACCTACGGCGTGGAATCCATCCTGCGTCAGCCCGACATCAAGACGGCACTGACGGCTGTGGTGCTATCCGCAAACGATCCGGTTGCGGCGTGGGGCGGGGTCAAACTGTTGCGCGAGCGCTTCGGCATCGAGCCGTGCGCCGTCACCGGTCCTGCGACGGACAATCTCGTCGGCGTCGAGATCATTCGTGAGCAGATGAACGTCGAGGCATTCAACGCCATCAGCAATCCGGCGGACCTGGGCGATCACATCATCGCCAAGCTGGGCTTGGGCCATGTGCGCGAATCCAAGGTAGCGGCCGAATGAACGAGATCACACCGGCCATCGTGCTGGGAGGCACCGGCTATGTGGCCGGGGAGCTGCTGCGGCTGATCGCGGGACACCCGCAGCTGAAAGTGGCGGCCATCCTCTCCGACAGTCAACCCGGCGCGCCGGTCGCCGGCGCGTTTGCGCACTTGCGCAGCGCCTACCCCGATCTTAAATTTTCGGATCTCGACGCGATCGAGGCTCTGATCCGCAGCGCGCCTCGCTCCGCCCTGTTCTCCGCTGCGCCGCACGGCGTGGCCGCCGCCATCATCGACCGCCTGCTGACGGCGGCGGCAGCCGCCGGCACCCGTGTGCACTGCGTGGATATCTCCGCCGACTTCCGCTACTCCAGTGCGGCAGCCTATGAGGCGGTGTATAAGCACGCGCACGGCGCGCCGGCGCGGATTCGCGAATTCATCTGCGCCCTGCCGGAACACCTGCAAAAATCACCGACTGCGCATGTCGCGCATCCCGGCTGTTTCGCGACTGCGACCCTGCTCGCCACCGTGCCTTTGCTGGCGCTCGGGCTCACCGACACTCGCCTGTTCGTCACCGGCATCACCGGCAGCACCGGCTCCGGCCGCAAGCCCACCGAGGGTACACATCATCCGCATCGGCACAGCGATCTTTACAGCTATGGTGCCTTGAGCCATCGCCATGTACCGGAAATCATCGCCTGCGCCAAGCTCGCCACGGGCGTGGAGGCGGAGCTTAATTTTGTGCCGCATTCTGGCCCCTTCGCGCGCGGCATCCATGTCACGGTGCAGGCCAGTCTCAAGAAGTCGATCAGCACGCCGCAAGCCCTGGAGGCGCTCAAGTCCTACTACAAGAACTGTCCCTTTGTGCACGTCGGTGATGCGGCGCCGCGCGTCAAGGACGTCGCGACCAGCAATTACGCGAACTTGAGCGCCGTAACCAACGGCGATTCCATCGCGGTCATGTCGGTGGTCGACAATTTGAATAAAGGCGCCGCTGGCGGCGCCGTTCAATGGATGAATCGCTTATTGGGATTCGCCGAGACCACGGGGCTCACTGCGCCCGCACCCGGCTGGACTTGAAGTGACGGTCACCACCCAGGCTCTCGCCGGCCACTTGGCACAGGTTTATGCGCAATATCCAATCGAAGTGGCGCATGGCGACGGAGTTTGGCTGCACGCGCGCGACGGCCGCAAATATTTGGATTTCTACGGCGGTCATGCGGTCGCGGGCTTAGGCTACGGCCATCCGCGCTGGCTGGCGGCGCTCTCCGCCCAAGCTCGGCAAATGTCCTTCCAGACCAATGCGCTGCCCATGGTCATCCGCGAGCGCGCCGCGGCGCGCCTGACGAAGTTCTTGGGGTTGGGGTTGGACACGGTGTTTTGGATCAACAGCGGCGCGGAGGCCAACGAAAATGCACTGAAGCTTGCCTTCAGGCAAACGGGCCGCAACAAGATCGTGGCGCTCGAGCAAAGCTTTCACGGCAGAACCGCAGCCGCAGGCGCGGTGACCTGGGGCGCACTCGAAAAATGGTATGGCTTCCCGCGCACACCCTTCGACGTGAGTTTCGCGCCGCGCGATAATCCCGCCGCAGTGGAGCAATTCGTCGATCGCGATACCGCCGCGGTCATCGTTGAACCCATACAAGGAGTGGGCGGCGCCTACGATATCGGCAAGCCCATGCTGCAGGCCCTGCGGCAACGCTGCGATGCGACGGGCGCGCTGTTGATTTTCGATGAGGTGCAATGCGGAGTGGGCCGCACCGGCGCTCCCTTCGCCGCGAATTATTACGGCGTCACGCCGGATATGATCACCGCTGCCAAGGCGTTGGGGAACGGCTTTCCGGTGTCGGCGCTGATGTTGTCGCGCCGGATCGCGAGCCAGCTCAAGTACGACGACATGGGCACCACCTTCGGCGGCGGCCCCATAGCCTGCGCGGTGGCCGAAGCGGTGATCGACGTCATTGAATCCGAATCGCTGCTGGCCAACGTGCGCCAAGTCTCCACATACATCCGCGCCAGTTGCATCATCGGTCCGGTCACCGGAGTTCAGGGCGCGGGCTTCTTGATGGGCCTTAAGACTTCGCGGCCGGCCAAGGAGGTGCAGGCAGCCCTGCTGGCGAAGAACATTCTTACCGGTACCAGCGCCGATCCGCACATCTTGCGCCTGCTGCCGGCGTACATCTTGAACGAGGGCCACGTGGATCAATTGAGCGACGCCCTGGCGAGAATTTCCGCATGAAGCGCTTTTTAGGCCTGGCCGATTTCAGCCGCGATCAGGTTTTGGATCTGCTGGCGCTTGCGCAGGCGCTGCAGGACAAGCCCGAACCACGCGCGTTGGCCGGAAAAATTTTGGGCTTGGTGTTCTTCAATCCCTCGCTGCGCACGCTAGCCTCCTTCCAGGCGGGAATGGCGCGCCTCGGGGGCTCTTCGTTTGTGATCACTCCGGGTCAGGGAACCTGGCAGTTGGAGACGCGGCAGAATGCCATTATGACGGGCGCGGCCGCAGAGCATATCCGGGAAGGCATACCGGTGCTGGCATCCTACTGCGATGCGCTCGGCGTGCGCGCCTTTGCCGAAGGCAAGAATCTCGCCAGCGACTTGGGCGAACGCTTGTTCGGAATGATCGACGCGCTCTGCGACAAACCGCTGATCAACATGGAATCGGCGATGAATCATCCCTGTCAGGCGCTCGCGGACTGGCGCACCTTGGATGAACTCAAGATACCGCAGAAGGCCAAATTCGTGTTGAGCTGGGTCTATCATCCGAAGGCGCTCCCATTGGCCGTTCCTGCTGCCACGGTGCACATGGCGGCCATGCGCGGCATGGAGGTCGTAGTGCTGCGGCCGGAAGGCTTCGCGCTGCCGCCGGAGATCATGACCGGCGCGCGCCAGGCCGCGGCGGCCGCCGGCGGCTCGCTCACCGAGACCTCGGATCGCGCGGCGGCGCTGGCGGGCGCCGACGTGCTGTACGCCAAGGAATGGGGCACCACCATGTACTACGGTGACACCGAGGCCGATTCGCGGCTGCGCGCCGACCTGTCCGACTGGTGTGTGCGCGAACGCTGGTTCGCAAGTGCGCTGCCCGACGCCAAGCTCATGCACTGCCTGCCGGTCCGCCGCAACGTGGCTGTGGCCGATGAAGTGCTGGACGGCCCGCGTGCGGTGGTCAAGCGCGAAGCCTTCAATCGTCTCGCGGTGCAGATGGCTGTCCTGCATCGCATGCTGGCCTGAACGGCCGTTGTTTCGGAGTACCGCAAATGATCATGAGTCGACCTGACCCCTCCGTCGCGGTGCGCGCGCTCAAGAGCGCAGCGCCGTACATTCGGATGTACAAGAACAAGGTGTTCGTCATCAAGGCCGGCGGCGCCGTCTTCAGCGACGAGATTTCCACGCGGGCGCTGATCGAGCAAGTGGCCATTTTGCATCAGGTCGGCATCAAAACCGTTCTGGTCCACGGCGGCGGCCCGCAGCTGGACACCCTGCAGGCCTCCCTCGGCATAGACACTCGCATGGTCAACGGCCGGAGGGTCACGGATCAAAAGTCCATCGAGGTGACCGCCATGGTGCTAAACGGGCTGATCAATACGCGCATCCTCGCGATCTGCCGCGAGCTCGACATCGAGGCGATCGGCCTGAGCGGCGTCGATGCGGGATTGATTCGCGCGCACAAGCGTCCTCCGGTACGCGTCGCCGAAGGCTCGAGCGAGACCGTGGACTATGGATTTGTCGGCAACATCGATTCGGTTAATGCGGGCGTGCTCGAGAAACTGCTCGACGACGGCTTGATGCCCGTGGTCAGCCCCTTGTCGGCGGACTCGAACGGCGTCTTGCTCAATATCAACGCCGACACAGTGGCCGCAGCCATCGGCGGCGCCCTATCGGCGGAAAAACTTGTGCTCTGCACCGGCGCGCAGGGAATTCTCGAACGCGCCGATGATTCTAGCTCGGTGGTGTCGTACACCGATATCAAAGGATTGAAGCGCCTGCGCGATCAGGGTTCACTGAAGGATGGCATGCTGCCCAAGGCCGCCGCCATCGAGAACGCCATCCGCGGCGGGGTGCGCCGCGTGCACGTGATCAGCTACAAGTCGGCCGACAGCCTGCTGGCGGAGATCTTCACGAATGAGGGCACCGGCACGCTGGTAGTGGCCGATCTCACGGCCTTGAGTCCTGCCGAGCAGCTGAGCGTACCGCGGACATGACGCGGCTCTGGGACAAGGGAACGCCGCTCGATGCGCGTGTGCTGAGCTACACGGCCGGCGACGACCACTCCCTCGACAACCGCCTGGTTGGCCATGACATCCGGGCTTCGCTGGCGCACGCAGAGATGCTCGAGCAGCAGGGGCTGTTGTCGCCGCCTGACCTCGCGGCTATTCGTGAGGCCCTGACGGCGATCGGTGAGGAACACGCGCAGAGAGCGTGGGCGGTGTCGCTGGAACAGGAGGATTGCCAGACCGCCATTGAGAATATGCTCACCGCGCGCATCGGCGCGATTGGCGGCCGCCTCCATGCCGGCCGCTCGCGCAATGATCAGGTGCTCGCGGCGCTGCGCCTGTATCTGCGCGACGCCGCCGACGAACTGCGCGTGGGGGCGATTGCGGTAGCGGAGGCTCTCGATGCGCTAGCCGCGCAGCAGGGCACCGTAGTGCTGCCCGGTTACACACATATGCAGCAAGCCATGCCGAGCACCGTCGCACTCTGGGCGCAAGGCTTCGCGGCGGAGATTCGCGACGACGCGGAAGGCTTGGCGCAGACGCAGAGGCGTATCGGCAAAAACCCGCTGGGTTCCGCCGCCGGCTACGGGACGCCGAATCTCGAGCTCGACCGTGAAGCAACGCGCCTGCGTCTCGGCTTTGCCGTGACTCAGGAGCCGGTGACGGCGGTGCAGCTATCGCGCGGCAAGGCCGAGGCGCAGCTATTGTTCGAGATCACGTTGCTCACACAGGACATGGCGCGCCTGGCGGCGGACCTGCTGCTTTTTTACACCCAGGAATTCGGCTACGTCGCGCTGCCGGCGGCCTTTACCACGGGCTCTTCCATCATGCCGCAGAAGCGCAATCCGGATGTACTCGAGTTGGTACGAGGACGCGCGGCGGTCGCGCAAGCGGCGCTCAACGAAGTGCTCGGCATCACCCAGAAGCTGACCTCGGGCTATCACCGCGATTTGCAGCTGATCAAGCCGCCGCTGTTCCGCGGCATTGATTCCTGTCTGCAGACGCTGGCAATACTGCCTAGCGCCCTCGCAGGGTTGAGTTTTCGACCGGAGAATATTCACCTCGATCCGGGGATCCATGCGGCCGCAGCAGCAAACGCGCTGGTGTCCAAGGAAGGCATACCATTTCGCGAGGCCTATCGCCGTGTCGCTGCCAAGATCAAGGATTCCGAATGAGCATATGGAAGAGCCTTAAGAGCGTACAAGAATTGAATTCCCTGCATGAGGGAACACTGGTCCAACATCTCGGCATTGCCTTCACAGAAGTCGGCGATGATTTCGTGCGCGCGACCATGCCGGTGGATCCGCGCACCCGTCAACCCTATGGGCTGCTGCACGGCGGCGCCTCGGTGGCGCTCGCCGAAACGGTCGGCAGCATGGGTGCGGGCATGTGTATCGACCTGCATGAATACCAATGTGTCGGCCAGGAGATCAACGCAAATCACGTGCGCGCGGGGCGCTCGGGACTGGTTACCGCAACGGCGCGACCCGTGCATCTCGGCGGACGCAGCCATGTGTGGAGCATCGACCTCATCAATGAGGCGGGTAAATTGGTATGCACGTCACGTTTAACGGTAGCCATTATCCGGCGCGGCGCCCTCGGTACATAATTCACTCTAGCCTTTGCAACCTGAGGAGGCGTATCGTGCGCACCATGAAACAACAGAAAATAGTAACTATCCGCCGGGCATGCGCTGCATGCCTGTTGATTGCAGCCTCGCCCATTGTCGGCGCCCAAGCGCCGTCCCCGGCACCGACCCCGGACGCCACTGCACCGCCTGCGACGCTGAGCGGCGAGCAAAGCAGTTATCTGTTCGGACTGACCTTCGGTGCACAGATGCATGGCGTAGGCATTTCCGACCAGGTGAATTTGGATGCCGTGACGCGCGGCATACACGATGGCTTGCAGGGCAAGAAAAGCACTCCCGCCGAACAGCAGCAATTAAATGTCTACGTGCGCTCGGTGATGGAGGCTGCGGTCGCGCACAATCAGGCCGCCGCCAAAGATTTTCTCGATCACAATTCGCACGAGAAGGGTGTGATCACCACGGCTTCGGGGCTGCAGTACAAGGTCGTTTTGCCGGGCGACTCCAAGGCCGCGGCGATCACCCCCACCGACCAAGTGACGGTGCAATACCGTGGCAAATTGCTCGATGGCACGGAATTCGACAGCTCGTACGCGCGCGGCACGCCGGCGACCTTTCCGGTCAAAGGCGTGATCGCTGGTTGGCAAGAAGCACTGGTGCTGATGAAACCCGGCGCCAAGTGGCAGCTGTTCGTGCCGCCGGAACTCGCCTACGGTGCAAGCCCCAAGCCCGGCATTCCGGGCGGCTCGCTGCTGATCTTCGACGTGGAGTTGGTGAGCGTCAAAGCCGACGAACAGCCAAAAGCGCTGTCGCCTGCCCCGGATCACAAGGTCAAGCCGAAGGCGAAATAGGCTTAAGTTTGCGCGGCGAGCCGCCTCGCCTCCGAGGCGGCCACGGCGCCGCGGTGAAGTACGCTACGGCTTAAGATCGAGAGCGTTGGTCAGATCCCCCATGGGCGCTGCGCCGTGCGCGGCGAGCCCTTGATCACGCGCTGTGATTCCCGGCAGCACGTCTAGGGCGAATCGGCGCGTGATGAAACGCAGAATGGATTCGGTGTCGTACTGGGTATGGTCAACCGTGCCGCGCTTGGCCAAAGGCGAGATGATCAAGGCGGGAATTCGCGCCCCCGGCCCCAGGAGATCACCCTGCGGCGGCGCTACGTGGTCCCAGGCGCCCCCGAATTCGTCGTAAGTAATCACGATGACCATGCGCTGCCACTGCGGACTGGAGCGCAGCTTGGCGACCAGATCGGCGATGTGTGCGTCGCCTTCCGCGACCGATGCATAGCCGGCATGCTGATTCACATTGCCCTGCGGTTTGTAGAACACCACGGCCGGCAGATGGCCGGCTGCCGCAGCGGCGAGCAGTTCGCCAAAATCCCTTAGGTGCGCAGCGCGTTGCTCAGGGTGGACCGTGGGATCGAAGTTCGCGTAATAATTGAAAGGTTGATGATGGGGCTGGAAATCCGGATTGCCCCCTGGCGAGTCGGGCGCATAGATGGCGGTGCGGGTTTTGGACGGCGAGCTGCGCCCGTCGGCGAGCGCCGTCTCCCAGGCGCCCGCGTACCAGGCCCAGTTCACCCGCTTCGCATCCAGCGCATCGCCGATGGTTCCCGCCGTCTGCGGCGGCAAGGTCGTCGCGTTTTCAGGATCCGCATAAAGAAAATCGGCATCTCCGGCGGCCGGTTTATTGCCGCTCGGCTGATACGGCGGTTGCATGGTGTTCACGGCATAGAACTTGCCGTCGCCGAAGTAGCCGGCCGGTGTGACATTTCCACTTCCAGCAAACCTGGGCGCTTCATCCAGGGCCGAGCGCTTGGCGTCCCGGGCCCTCTTGAGCCGCGGCAGATAATGGCCGGCGGCATCCTGCTCTAGTATGGCGATGGAGGGACGGGCCTTGCCGGTCGCGGCGTTCGGATATTCCGGCGCGCAGGCGCAAATCAAATATTGGTGATTGAGGAAGGAGCCGCCGAAAGCGCCCTGGAAGAAGTTATCGGCGAGTACAAACTCCTTCGCCAGCGAATAAAGCGCCGAGTGGTTGTAGTCGTAGTGACCCATGGCAAGACCGCCGGCGTCGGACCACGCGGCGTAACCGTCGTTCTTGCCGCCATCGATTTGCATCTGATGCTCAAAGAAACGATGCCACAGATCGCGCGTCACGGTCGTTGTGGATAAAGTTACATTGGATTGCGGCGCAAACGCGCGCTCGATAGAGAACGGCGCGTTGGGCAAGCCGACGCTTTGCGCCTGCGTCACCACCGGATTGATGCCCGACGCCGTGACACCGCCCCAGGTCGGCGGCAATGCCGGAAGCACGGACCCGTCACGATCAACTTGCGGCGCGTACGCCGGCAGCGGCCGACCGTCCGGGCCTACCACCTCGCTCAGCCCGCGCGCCCCCGGGAAATTGCCGTATAAATTGTCGAAAGCGCGGTTCTCGGCGTAAATAACCACGATGGTATCGACCTTGGCCCGCAGTGCTCGAGTCGCGGCGGCGCCGGCCGGCGCCGGCAATTCTCGATGCGCACACGATGAGAGTGCGGTGACGAGACCGATTGCGGCCATCGATACCACGAACAATGAATGACGCGACGCGCAGGAGGCTGTGTTCTTCATGAACATCAGTATAAAGCGCGCCGCGGCTTGAAGCGCGCATGAACGCTACGGCCGGCAATCCCCGACGATATTGCCCGTCGCTAAAAAGTCCAGGTGGCGCTGACGGTCAACGCATCGGGATCGCCAAACTGCGAATTGATCCGCTCGTATTCCGCACGGAAGGCGACACCCCACGCCTTGGACTGCACGCCCACGCCGTAAGCGAACCTATTGTCGGTCTGGTTGCGGCGAAAGTAAGTTCCCGTACACGAAGTGCTCAACGGCGGACACGAGCCGGGCACGAACGTCGTGACATCGGTTTGCAATCGTGCGATCCCGGTCTTGCCGTAGACATCGAAAAATGGAATCGGCAGCGGCAGATAGCCCACGCCGAACAACATGTTGGCGCGAGGGTGAGAATCCAAACCGTAGTCGGCAAAGCCGCTGTGGCCGTAACGATTGCTGGGATGACCGAAATCGATGAATTCGTATTCGACACCCACGAGGGAAATGGGCCGCACGCCCGCGATCACTTTCCAAGCCGTTTGGTGATCATTGAAATAGCCGGGAAGCCCATAGGCGGGATCGTCGCTTCTGACGGTGGAATAGCCGGCGCCGGCGCCGAGATAAAATCCAGCCGGATTGTCCGCGAGAGCCGCTGTCGAAGCTGCGCATGCGGCCACCACTGCGCATGCGACGACCGTGAGGATCGCCAATCGGGAGCCCGAAATCCTCCTCATCATCGTCTCCTATAAGTATCGTAGATTGTGACCGGCCTTCGGCACCGGAAGTTCCGGCAGGGCAGCCGCGCGGCGGCGCGCGCTATACTGCCGCAATGAAACCTGCGCGCCTGTTGATCACCCTATGCGTGGCCATCCTGATCGCGGGCTGCGGCCAAAAAGGCCCTCTGGTGCGTCCGGATGCCCCGAAGCATAAGAAGGTGATACTGAGTCCAGGCCGCGCGCCCTCTCATTCGGTCAAACCAGCAGACGCGCCGCCGAAACCTTGAGCCGGCCGTAAAAACAATTCATGAACGCAGGCAAACTTATTTTGGTCGATGGCTCGGGCTATCTATATCGGGCATTCCACGCGCTGCCACCGCTCAGCAATTCCAAAGGTGAACCGACGGGAGCCGTGTTGGGTGTGCTCAACATGCTCAACAAGATGATCAAGGAAGAGGCACCCGATCGCATTGCGGTTGTATTCGATGCGCCGGGCCGCACCTTTCGCGACGACTTGTTCGAGCAGTACAAAGCGCATCGCCCGCCGATGCCCGACGACATGCGCTCGCAGATCCAGCCTCTGTACGACACGGTCGCCGCCATGGGACTGCCGCTGCTGCGCGTGCCCGGTGTCGAGGCGGATGATGTCATTGGGACCCTGGCGAAGCAGGGAGCCGCATCGGGCTACGAAGTGCTGATTTCCACCGGCGATAAGGACATGGCGCAGCTGGTGGACCCGCATATCGGATTGATCAACACCATGAGCAACGCGCGACTCGATCGCGCCGGGGTCAAGGCGAAATTCGACGTATTTCCCGAACAGATCATCGACTACCTGGCGCTGGTCGGTGACAGCTCGGACAATATTCCGGGCATCACCGGAGTGGGCCCCAAGACCGCCGCCAAGTGGCTGAATCAATATGGCACGCTCAATGAGCTCATCGCTCACGCCGCGGAGATCGGCGGCAAAGTGGGCGAGAATCTGCGCGGCGAACTGACGATTCTCGAGTTGTCGCGCAAGCTCGCCACCATCGACACCGCACTCGCCTTGGACGTAACTGCTGAAGGTCTGACTGCCGGAACACCGGATCACTCGCGGCTGCGAGAACTGTACACACGGCTGGAATTGCGGGCGCTGCTCAAGGCACTGGGCCCGGACGCCGCGGTCGCCGCGGGCGCGGCCCCCCCCGCCGGCGCGGAACCCGCCATTGGCGCGGCATACGTAGAGGCAATCACTACTGCATTGCCTCCGGCCGCCCGCAACTATTACAAGATCGTTTCACAGGAAGCCCTGGAGGAATGGCTCCTCAAGCTCGCCGCTGCGCCGCTCATCTCATTCGATACGGAAACCGACAGTCTGGACTACATGCAGGCGCACATCGTGGGCTTGTCGTTCGCGGTCACTCCCGGGGAGGCCGCCTACGTCCCCCTGGGCCACGACTATGCGGACGCTCCGCACCAATTGGACCGGGACAAGGTGCTGGCGGCATTCAAGCCTCTGCTCGAGAACCCGGACTTGCCGAAGCTGGGACATCATCTCAAGTACGACACTCACGTCCTCGAGAATTACGGCATTCGTCTGCTTGGGCAGCGATTCGATTCCATGCTCGAATCCTATGTGCTCAATAGTGTGGCAACCCGGCATGACATGGATTCCACGGCGCAGAAATATCTCGGCATCCAGACCATTCACTATGAAGACGTCGCCGGCAAGGGCGCCAAGCAAATCGGCTTCAATCAAGTTGACGTGGACCGCGCCGCCGAATACTCCGCCGAAGACGCAGACGTCACGCTGCAGCTTCACCTCAAGCTCTGGCCGCAAATCGAATCGCTGCCGACCTTGAAGTCGGTCTATGAAACCATCGAGCAGCCGCTGGTGCCGGTGCTGTACCGCATGGAGCGCGCCGGCGTCCTCGTGGATCGCGAACTGCTCAAAATTCAGAGCTCGGAGTTGGCGTCGCGCATGCTGGAGCTGCAGACGCAGGCGCACACGGAAGCGGGCGGCGCATTCAATGTGGATTCGCCCAAACAATTGCAGGAGATCTTGTTCGGCAAGCTGGGTATTCCGGTGATGCGTAAGACTCCAACCGGCCAGCCTTCGACTGCCGAAGATGTACTGGAGGAGCTTGCCGCGACCTACACCCTGCCGAAACTGATCTTGGAATACCGGGGTGTGGCCAAGCTGAAATCGACCTACACGGATAATCTGCCCAGACAAATCGATGAATCGTCCGGCCGCATTCACACGTCTTATCACCAGGCGGTGGCCGCCACCGGAAGGCTCTCATCGACGGATCCGAATCTGCAAAATATTCCGATCCGGACCAAGGAAGGTCGGCGCATACGGCAGGCCTTCATAGCGCCGCCGGGTTACTCGCTGGTTGCCGCCGACTATTCGCAAATCGAGTTGCGCATCATGGCGCATCTGTCCGGCGATGCGAGCTTGCTGCAAGCCTTCGCCGAGGATCGCGACGTCCATCAGGCGACCGCCGCCGAAGTATTTGCCACTCCCTTGGATGCCGTTAGCGCCGATCAACGGCGTTCTGCCAAAGCCATCAATTTCGGGCTGATGTATGGCATGTCGGCATTTGGACTGGCGCGTCAGTTGGGTATAGGCCGCGGCGACGCGCAAAAGTACATGGATCTTTACTTCGAACGCTACCCGGGCGTGAAGCGCTACATGGAAGAAACGCGCCGCCAGGCCCGCGAGACCGGCTTTGTGGAAACTGTGTTCGGCCGGCGGCTGTACCTTCCGGAGATACAGTCGCGCAACCAGGCATTGCGTCAGTACGCCGAACGCAGTGCCATCAATGCACCGATGCAGGGTACGGCGGCTGACATCATCAAGCGGGCCATGATCCAAGTAGACGCCTGGTTGCAGGCCTCGCAGGTTCCCGCACGGCTCATCATGCAAGTCCACGACGAACTGGTTTTGGAGGTGGCGGACGAGGCCGCCCAGGGTCTTGTAGGACAACTACGGACACACATGGCGCAGGCAGCCCAACTGGCCGTTCCACTCAAGGTCGATGTCGGCATCGGACGCAACTGGGACGAAGCCCACTAGCCTTTCGTCATGCGGCGATTCGGCACAAAAGGGCCGGAAGTCAGGCCAAAAAGACCGCTCCTTGGAGCCGCAAGCACGTAGGCAAGCGTTTTTTCGAGCATATTTGCTCTGTTTGGGGCAGAATTACTGCATATTCAGCGGGTTTTGCCTTTCTATGCATTGCCGGCAGATCAGAAGATAAATAGCTTTTGGAGGGGCTGGAACTTTCGGGAGATGTCCCCATCTAACCTAATGAGCGTGAAAGACGCTCCCCGCTCTTCTCCCTGAGCGGGAATGACCCGGTTTGTCATCCCCATGCCGGGTTGGTCTGCCTCGGTGGCTGCTCTAAGTAACCACCGGGGCCTTTTTTTATCCGGCTTAATTCAGCCATCGATCCATCACCTCGCGTGCTTCGTCATATCCCTGTCTCGCAGGTGCCGAGAACAGTTGTACCGACACCGAGGTATCGGAGCATGCGGCGGCAGTCTCGCGCAGAACGCGCTGCGCATCGCGGCGATTCAACTTGTCCGCCTTGGTAAGCAGAACATGCGCGAAACGGTCTCGAGCCAATACCCATTCGAGCATGCCCGCATCCTGGGTACCTAGGCCGCGCCGGCTGTCCACTATCAGGATCAAACCGACCAACGACTCACGAACATTAAAATAATGTTCCATCAGTTGCAGCCAATGAATGCGCACCCTTTCCGGCACCTTGGCGAACCCATACCCGGGGAGGTCCACCAAGCGCCGCTCGGAAGCCAGTTCGAAGAAATTGATCAGTTGCGTGCGCCCAGGCGTGCGGCTCACCCGCGCCAGTCCCGTCCGCTGCGTGATGGCGTTGATCGCAGTAGATTTACCGGAATTCGAGCGCCCCGCAAAGGCGATTTCCTTCCCCGTGTCAGGAGCGAGCTGGTGCGGCTCGGCGGCACTGGTCAGGAATTTCACATTGGGGTAGGTCGACATGGCCGCCGCTTGGACGCAAATTATTGACTCTAGTGTACAATTTACCTTCGGGAGCGGTTCACATTAGCATGGGGTGACAGTCGATCATGAAGCGGCTTTGGATTCTCGCAGCAACAAGTTTCGGCGCATATATCGGTAATCCGGCCCTGGCCGTGGGCAGCGCCGAAGCCGGCGCCACCAAGGCCATCGTTTGCCAAGCGTGTCATGGTGCGAACGGTAATAGCACGAACCCCGAATGGCCCAGCCTTGCTGGCATCGGCGCGGACTACATCGCGGAACAGCTCAAGAACTTCAAGGACGGGAAGCGCAACAATCCCGTGATGATGCCCAACGTGGCGAATTTGAGCGCGGCTGACATGGCTGATCTCGGCGCCTATTTCGATAGTTTGACCAATACGGGCCTTGAGGCCGACCCGTCTTACTGGCAAGCAGGTCAAAAGCTGTATCGCGGGGGCGATCAGGTGCACGGCATTCCCGCGTGCATGGCCTGCCATGGACCCACCGGGCGCGGCAATGAGTCGGCCAAATTTCCCGCACTACGCGGCCAGCAATCGGTTTACCTGGTGAAACAGCTGAATGATTACGCGTCGGGCGCTCGGTCGACCGGACCGAACGGCATCATGCAGACCATCGCCAAGCGCTTGTCGGCCGAGGACATGCGTAATCTGGCCTCCTACATCCAGGGTATACGTTGAACATGCGCGCACGGCACCTGGGGTTATGCCTCGGATTGGCACTGTTGCTCGCGGCATGCGGCAAGCAGCAGTCTGCGGATAGTCGTTCGCCCACGAATGCGTCGACTGCCACGGCAACCTCCAAGAGCGCCGCACCGGCGCATGCCGCGGCCCAGCAAAAGGCCGAGTCGGCGTCCGACCTGCCCGCGAAAATTACCCGCATGAATGAGGATGGTTCCGAGACCGTCGAAGATGTTCCCGGCGACAGTGGCGCGCACAATCCGCTACTGGCAGCCGTCGCCTCGACGGTAGCGGCCTCGACGTCGGTCGCGTCAGCGGCCCCTGTGAGCGGGCCGACTCCGTGGCAGGAAGGCAAGAATTACTCGCGGCTGGTCCCGGCCCAGCCCACATCGGTGCCTGCCGGTCAGGTCGAAGTGCTGGAGTTTTTCTGGTATGCCTGCCCGCACTGCTATGCGATCGACCCCTTGGTCGAATCATGGAAGAAGACGATGCCCGCGTACATCACTTTTTCCCGCATTCCCGTGATGTGGAACGAGAGCCATCGCTCACTGGCGCGCCTGTATTACACGCTCGAAAACTTAGGGAAACTGGACCAGCTGCACGGGGAAGTATTCAAGGCGATTCACGTCAACGGCAATCTTTTGGTTGCCGCCGATCCGAATAACACTACGGAAACCGAACGGATTCAACTGGCATTCGTTAGGAGACTCGGCATTTCGGAGGCCGATTTTACCAAGGCCTATCACTCCTTCGGCGTCGAGACCGCGTTGCAAAGGGCCGATGAATTGGTGCAACGCTATCGAATCGACGGTGTCCCAACATTCGTGGTCAACGGCAAATTCGTTGCCGACGTAAGCACCGCCGGTGGTCCGCAGCAGCTGATATCGCTGGTCGCGGATCTCGCGGTGCAAGAGCACAAGCGTTAGTTTATAGGCAATGCGCACCCACACCGGCGGCTGTCATTGCGGTCGCGTGCGCTTCGAAGTCGTTGCACCGGCCAGGATAGAGGTCGCCGACTGCAATTGCTCCATCTGCAGTAAGTACGGCTTTTTGCATTTGATCGTGCCCTCCGATCGCTTCAGGTTGGTCAGCGGCCGCGACGCGCTGTTGACGTACTCCTTCAACACGCACGTCGCAAAGCATTTTTTCTGCTCCACCTGTGGTGTGAAGTCGTTTTATATCCCGCGCTCGCATCCCGATGGAATCAGTGTCAACGCGCGCTGCATCGACAGCGGCACTATTGAGTCGATATCCGTGAATCCCTTTAATGGACAGGAATGGGAAGTTGGCCGCGCCGATTATCGCGACTCGCCCGACGCCTGAGTGCAGCGCACGAAGAACATAATCACGCGCTGATTCTTGGAATTATGTTGACATAAATCAGAGTACCGCAGGTGCGGCATGGATTTGTGACGCGCATCGTACGCGACCCCGTCCGATCGGAGGATCCTGACGAAGCCCACAGGCCGCGATGAAGTCTGCACCTCATGTCGGAATTTCGTCCATCCACTTATGTGCCGCTGCGCAATGAAGCGGTGCATTGCCACGGCAGCCGAGATTGCATTCTGCTCGGCTTGGTGTTGATTGCTTTGGTCCGCACCAGCGCGGCGCTGGCGGGCGATCAATTCGTCGCAATCAACGCCAAGATCGATCCTGCCCCCGTGAACTTTGGCCGGTTTTCGCCGGCCGCCATGGTTGTCACTCCGACTCCGGGAATCTTCACCATGCCGACCTCGGGCGGTGTCCCGGTGTTTTCGAGCACGGAATTCCGCCCTCGAGGACACATGGTGCTCGATAAGGACGACCCCGCCGCGAGCGCCCTCGGCGAAGCTCCGCTGATTCACTACACTACGGTGTGGCAGCGGCTGTCGGAATATAAATCTCACGATCGCGTGCGACTGCTGACGCTGTGGGAGTCGAGCGATAGCTCGGTGTCGCTGCAGGCTGGAAAACGCGGCGACGCGTCGTTGCAATGGACCAGCCGCCTTATGAATCGCGGCGGATCCACGCGCGGCCTGCTCGATCGATTCCTCTCCGTGTCACTCGCCGGTGCCTCCGGTGGGGTCCGAAATTCAAGCCGTTCCGCGAACGCCGTCGCGGCACCCAAGGCAGTGCCTCCTGCGGTGGTTGCCGGGCTGAAGTAGCGCATTCGAAGCGCCAAAGTTAAGAATATTTCCCATGTGCTTTCGGGCGCATCGGACCTATGTAACCGGAATACACAATGTGTATCCCGATCATAGGTTACACATCATTCCGGCCGGTATAAAGTTACCCATCTGCCCGGTATGGACACAATGGTTAAAGTGCGCCCGGCGGGATTCGAACCCACGACCCTCGGCTTCGGAGGCCGATACTCTATCCAGCTGAGCTACAGGCGCATTGTATGGGGTCGCGATACTACTCGCCGCCGGCAAGCGGCGTCCAGCGTCATTTGGCCGACGCCGGCGGTGTGAACACTGTTGCCCAATTCCGCTGGGTGGCCGTTTCGCCGCGCGGCGGCGGCAATAGGCAGGTCACTTGCCGTACAGAATCAATTGCGTGCAGCGAAACAACGCGATGGTCTTGCCGGTTTCCTTGCGAGTCACTGTGGCGTCCCACACATGGGTCGTTTTACCGAGGTGCACGGGTTTCGCGCAGCCGACGATGGTTCCTTCACGTGCGGTACCCAGGTGATTGGACTTGAGTTCAATAGTCGTGAATCCCACGGCGCCCGGCGGTAAATTGGCGATGCAACCATAGCCCGCGAGCGTATCGGCCAGGGCGACCACGGTCCCCGCGTGCAGGAAGCCATTCGGCGCCATAACCGTATCGTTAACCTGAAGCTCCGCTCTGATCTCCGATTCACTGGCGTGCGTGATCACGATGCCGAGATGGCCCGGTAATTTGCCGGTACCGATCCGATTGAGATCTTCCAGGGTGACCATTGCGTTTCCTTTCGAGCCACGCACACAGTGCGAATTTCGCTGCGGGCTGGATTATGGATCCGTCTCCGACAAACCATCAAAAAAATCCACCACGCCGGTAGCCAGCGAATACTCGGCACCCACAACCATGAGACCAGCATTTTGAATCAGCTGCTCGATGACTTCAGACCCGTGCCGCAGATGTTTCACCGAAGCTCGAATATTGGCACGGACCGCGGCGCGAGCCAACGCGGGAAGGTCGTGTTTTAGGTCCGTGGTCAACAGTCCCTCGATGGACGGCCGTATCAAATCCACGATGGAGCGAAGATTGTGCGATTGATTCTCGATGGGCCGTCGTAGCTGCTGCAGCGTGGCTTCAATCGCGCCGCACTGGGTGTGACCTAATACCACCACCAAGCGGGTGCCGAATTGTTCGGCAGCAAATTCCACGCTGCCGATGAGGGAGGGGGCAACGATGTTGCCCGCGACACGAATGACGAAGAGATCTCCCAAGCCTTGATCAAAGACGATTTCGACCGGCACCCGGGAATCGGAACAGCCGAGAATAGCCGCGAACGGCTCCTGACTCGCGGCCAACTCGAGGCGGCGCACGCGGCTCGTGATGGCATCGCGATTGCTGTCGTCCGACACGAAACGCAAATTTCCGTCCTTCAAGAGCGCCAGCGCATCCTGAGCCGATATCATCGGTGCTTCACTTCATGTCTGCTGAAAAGTACCCGGCGATTGATGGGCGCCGAGTCAACATCGCATCGATACACCCCGAAGTCGCCTGCTAAGAGAGCCGGCGCGCGGGATTGCCGCGATGGCCGAACATGCGCGCGGGGAGAAACAAAATGGCCCGCAGCAATGCGAACACCGCGTCGAATGAGATCGCGACTAGTCGAAACGGCAACGACACTAGCCAGAGCAGGGGCCAAAGAACGACGGCCAGTATGGCCAGCGGCCAACACAGAAGCAGCAACAGGCACCAGCCGATAATCGCGAGCAATGCTTTCACTAGCCTCTCCAGGTTTCCCGGATGCAACATTAGCATACCCTTGACATGACCGAAGTGTTGACAACCGGCAGCGCGCTTGCCCGGGACGCTAGCGAGTCGACGACACCTTGACATACTCTACCCGCCTGAATCGCAGTGCCGACCAGTCTTCATCGATCGCCACTTGTCGTACCGAATCGAAGCCAGCGCCACGAATCACCTGCCAGCCGCTGTCACGGTTGAACTCGCACGTATAGCTCTTCGAGGTTCCTTTTGGGTAGGCGAACCACAGCACCACATCGCCCTGCGAAGCGCCCGCTAGTATCTTCGACAGCCGATCGAGTTCCCTTTGTCGGGTTGCGAAAGCCAGCGCAAACTGAACTGCCTTGGGCTTCTCGGGATCCCGCAATATTTTGACGCCTTTGAGCCGCGCCAATTCGGGCTCGAACGAGTCCGGTGCGTTAAACACGACAATCTCCGGCTGCGCCTTCCAATTGAGCTTTTGAAAAACTGTGTTCATATGCGGCTATCGATCGTGCGCCAGCGCCAGCCGGATCCCGACGAGGACAAAGATGCTGCCCACACTGCGATTGAACCATTTCTTGAAAGTCCCGCCCGCCGCCAACCGGCTGCTGATACGGGCCGTCGACCAGGCGACCAGCAAATTCCACAGCGTGCCGTTGACGTCGAAGATAGCTCCCAAGAAAAAAAACGCCAACGGCTTCGACGGCGCATCCGACATCACAAATTGCGGCAGAAACGCCAAGAAAAACAGTGCGACCTTGGGGTTCAAGACATTCGTGAGAAAGCCCTGGAAGAAAATGCCGCGTAAGGAGGCCGGCCGATTGCCGGACGTAATTGGCGGAGATTGAGCCGACTTATTGGTGAAAATCATCGAAATGCCTACATACACAAGATACGCAGCTCCGATGATTTTCACGGTAGTGAAGGCCGTGGCAGACGCGGCCAGCAGCGCGGACAAGCCGAGAGCCGCTGCACAAATGTGCAGTAGAGCGCCGCTGCCAATTCCGAGCGCCGCGACAGCGCCGGCGCGCCAGCCTTGGGACGAACTGCGCCCGACAATGTAAAGGGTGTCGGGTCCGGGCGTAATATTCAGCAAAAGGCCGGACAGCACGAACAGCCACAGATCATGGGTACCGAGCACAGGACGGGCCTCCGTTCATGAATGGTATTACGCTACCTCGGGTGGGAAAATTTCG
Organism: Gammaproteobacteria bacterium; assembly: GCA_040004115.1. Classification (GTDB taxonomy): domain Bacteria; phylum Pseudomonadota; class Gammaproteobacteria; order Steroidobacterales; family Steroidobacteraceae; genus Bog-1198. Next base: position 71,073 of record JBDUBO010000006.1, read on the forward strand.
CCAGTAGCTCCTCCCGACGCTTAAGGCGCTCCGCCGGCCAGTGCTCAGAACGCCGATAGAATTCGCTTTCGCCGCTCACGGAACGCGCCTGCGGGCAGTGACTTCGATTTCGATCAGCATGCGGGGATCTGAAAGCCCCGCAGAGATCATCATCGCGGCGGGCCGAACCTCACCCAGGTATTTTTTTAAAATCGGCCAGCATTCTGGAAAGCGGGCGCCGTTGGGCAGCACATAGGTCACGCGCACGACGTCGGCGAACTCGGCGCCGGCTTGGCGCAATGCCGATTGAATGTTCTTCATGCATTGCTCGGTTTGCGTCAGCAAATCATCGGAGATGCTCATGGCCGCATAGTCGAAACCCGTCGTTCCGGACACGAACACCCATTCGCCGTCCACCACCGCCCTTGAATATCCAATGTCGTGCTCGAATTGCGATCCCGAACTGATTAATCGCCGGGTCATCAACTGCTCCTTGGGTAGTGTGCTCGGGTCTGATCGGGAGATTCCCACAACACGCGATGTTCCAACCAGACTTCGAAGGTCGGCGGGAACAGGTTGGGGTTGTCCAGCGATGCCGTGGTGATATCGATGGTTTCCGGACGTGTTGCGCTTTGATACGAGATTTGGCTGCCGCAGGTGCCGCAGAACTGGCGCACGACGCCCTGCGAAGAACGGTAATTGCGCGGGTGTCCCGATAGAAAATCCACCTGGCTGCGATCGAACGTCAGCCACGCTACCGTCGGGGCGGCACTTGCCCTGCGGCACGTAGAACAGTGACAGACGCTGGAAAAAGTGGGTTCGCCGGAAATGCGAAACCGGATCGCCGAGCAGAGGCAGCCGCCTTCGTGGATCTGCATGGGTTCCCGCCTGAGGTACCGCAATCTTACCAAGACGGAGCGGCTAGCGGTTCAAAATCGAGTTGTGAGCCGCTTGCCGGGCCGCGGGTGCTCGTGATACCAAAGTCCCGCGGAGAATGCGTACCACCACAGCACTGCGAGCCACCAGCGGCCCAACGCGTGAAAATGCGCGAGCGTGAAAAGCGCGCCATACTCCGCCGCGACGCAGCCCAATGAAATCAACATCATCGAGCCTGCCGGAAATTCGTACATTTTGAATTGACGTATCGATAGGCCGTACGCCAGCGCACCCAGCATCGCGGCGAATCCGAGCGCCGCGTAGAGCCCGGAATTTCCAGGAAGGTTGGCGAACCATTTAAATGCCATGAATCCGGCCTGTAGGGTCAGGACGCTGAGCGCCGCGGCAACGCCGATGAATAGCGCCATTCGCCACAGGGTTTGACGCGTTCGTAAGCCGAGAACCAGCGCCAAAGCGTGCAATGCTCCGTACAAGGCGAAAGAAAGCGAAACATCGTTCGCGGGCCACAGGCGGGTGGCGACCGCCGCTGCGGCGCCGAAACACGTGAGCAACACGAAGTGTCGTCGGTAGAGAAGCCTCAGATTCGCACTCTGCCGCTCAAAATATCCCACCACAAACGCCAGTCGCCCATCAAGCTGAACAGCGGGTGCTTGAACGTCGCGGGGCGGTTGTGCTCGAAGAAAAAGTGACCCACCCAGGCGAACGCGTAACCCTGAATAAGAGCCACGGCGATGAACCACCACCACTGCGTAATCACGGCGGCGATGAGCAAGGCGGCAGCAATGGTGGTCCCGGCGAAGTGCAGCCGCCGGCAAGTGCGATTGGCGTGTTCGCCAAGATAATAGGGATAGAAATCGCCGAAACTGCGAAAAGGGCCAACGCTGTTCATCGGTGTACTCTCCATAGTACGACTCTTGACAATTGTACCCGGGTCGCCGGCTTGCAAGTGCATGCTGGTTCACGGAAACCCGGCGGGTTCCTAAGGCCGGCAACGCGGAAGGATCCTGTCACCAGCAAGCGTTTCAGTTCACCGTCGTACTTACCGGAATCGAAGCAATGCCGTTGGCCACAACGACGAGCGAACTTGCGCCCGCTTCCGCGTCCGCTGGAATGTCGAAGGACGTCGAAACGACCAAGCTGCCGGTCGCGACGCCCATGCTGCTGTGGTCGTGTGTTCGAGCGTAGATGACATGACCCGACGCCGTATGGGTGATACGCACCAGCGGATAGTTGGTGGCCGCGTTGAGTTCGTCACCGTAAGCCGCGGCCTGCGACAGACCGTTTAACTGCGTGCCTGAAAGGGTGTACGTGGAGCCGCGCATGACGGTCGCCGGGGCATTGGTAATTGTGGGTGCCCAGGCCGGGTTGGCGGTGCCGTCTCCGTTATAAATGCTCGTGACGCCTCCTGTCACCAGCGCCTGGCCATTGGGCAGGGGCAGAACAAAGTATTGGATATTACCGCCATTATTTGGCAAAGCCCCCGTCACCGACATCTTGGCGCCGTCGTATTCGTAGAATGTGCCCGAGTCCGCGGCAATCAACACATGGCCGGAAGGTAACAGGGCGGCGCTCGCGTCCCCCGCGTCGTCACCTACGTCAAAATCTGGTCCCGCAGTAAAACTGCCCGGGTCCGCCGGAGTCGGACCGGGGGTATAGATTGCCGTGTGAGCTGGCATTCCGTTGGCCGCGGCACCCGTGGTGAAGACTGAGCCATTGGGCATCAGAATAGCGGGCCCGATCTCGCCTGGTGGGAAGTAAGTGCCCGCCGGACCCGGGCCGTAGCTCACGCCGCCAACAACCTGCATCGGCGCCGGGCCATAGGTTATTCCGCCGGGTGTGGCGGAAGGGGATGTCAATCCATCCGGCGTATTGCCATCGCTGTACCATTGCGCGGCGAGCGGGTCGTAATGTTCGGCGTGGCGCGGACTGCCGACATCGACAGTGAAGACATCACCGTCCGGCAACAGAGTCCAACCCTCTTCGGCGAAATTGTCCGCCTTGCCTGTGGCGGGCTCCGACGCCCAGGTCAAACTGACCGGGTCAAGGCTCCACATAGCCCGCCCCAGCTTTGTACCGAAAACGAAGCGGCGATCGCTCAGGACTGCCGAAGGCGGGTCGCCAATATAGTCGAGACCGGGCGGTGCGGCGATCATCTTCCAGGTATCGGCAGCAGGGTCGTACACGGCGGACATATTGGTCAGACCAGTGGGCGCGAAGGGCAGGCTGTAATTATTCCCGTTATATTCGCCCCCAACGAACAGCACCCGGCCATCGGCGAGTACGGCCTGCGCGCCGGCGTAAGGCGCGTAACCCGCCGGCGGGCTCGAAAGTCGGCGCCAGGTACCGTGGACGTAGTTGCCCTGCGAGTCCGGCGTCAGATTGTAGAACACGCCCGCATCGTTGACCGACTGCATCATGACACTGCCGTCCGTCAGCAACAGGCTCATATATCCGGGAGCGGGCGGCTGGTTAGTCAGCGCGGTGAACGGCGAGATCGTGCAAGTGACTGCGACATTCGTCACGTTCACGGTTCCCACCGTGCCAGAACCGTTGGTGACCACACAATTCTGCGAGGGCGCAGTGGGTTGCGTCGCCACGATCACCAAATAAGCATCGCCGCTCCCAAGGCCTGCGGGGAAGATGAATGCACCCGGCGCGGACACCGCGAGACCGGGCCCGCCATTATTCTGCAAAACCAAGCCTGAGCCGTTGAGTCCAGAGATCGCGCCGCCGACCGTGTAGGTGGTCATCGGTGTAGACGAACCGCCGCCACCGCCGCATGCGGCAAGGAACATCAATTGAACCAAACCGACTATTGCGCGCGCAAAATGATAGGGCGCTTTGTTTTTTGTCATGTTGCATTTCCAGGGCAGTCGCATGAACTCATCAACACAATCGGTGAGTTGCCTCCGACCCGACGCTGGGGAGCAGCTTGACGCCGATCCAAACAAGCGGCTGCCGGCCGATGGGGCTCAGGTTGAGCGACGGGTTAGGCCGCAGATTGGTGCGGAATGAGCGTACGAGTTTCATTGGCCGGCAGGTGGCTGCCACAATTCGACTTTGTTTCCCTCCGGATCCACGATCCAGGCGAATTTGCCGTACTCCGACTCGTCGACCTTATCGAGGACGTTACAGCCTTCTTCTTTGAGGAGTTTGACTAGGCCGTGTAGGTCTTCCACGCGGTAGTTGATCATGAACGATGTCTTGCTTGGAGCGAAGTGGTCATCTTCAGTAGCCCCGACGGACCAGATTGTGGTTCCGCCGGCGGGTTTACCGTCCGAATCAGTCCAAGTGAATGCTGTGCCGCCCCATTCTTGTACGTCAATGCCGAGATGGCGTTTGTACCAAGCCTGGAGTGCTGGTGCGTCCTTGGCTTTGAAGAATATACCGCCGATTCCAGTGACTCGTTTCACTTCAATCTCCAATGTAGGGCGGGCGGAGGGGCATGTTCTCCGCGGCCTAACGATCGCCCAATGAAAGCACCCGGCGCGTCCGCCCCAACTGTTAGCCAGACCCGCCCCCAAATGAGAGCTATTGCGATTCCAAGCGCGATTCGTATGCCGGTGAATATCCCAGCGACTTTGAGGGCTACGACCAATACGCCCGCATGAATATCACTGCAAAAAGCGCGCACGCGGTGAATGTCCCAAAAGTACCACCCAATGACGCCGGGAAGTGCCAGTGCCGCAACGACTATCGCGATGCGTATTAGTACCCGGGGTGCGCGAAGACCGCGATTCATCATGGGGGCTAACGATCAGGTTGAGCGGCGCGGGGACGGTGACGCAAATCGAAAGCACCTTATTTTGATCATCAACCCCCTCCTTGGCTCCCCGAAGCTGCTACCCGCGTTCGCTCGAACCATTGGTTAGAGGTTACTCGCGACCACGCCAATATCCAGGGCGCTGGCGACGGTGCG
>JBDUBO010000133.1:0-8981 GCA_040004115.1 Gammaproteobacteria bacterium
CTCAAAGGCTTTGACGCCGAGCTTGCAGTGATTTCCGGCCGCGCCGCCGAGGTCAGCCGCATGCATCAGCTCATGTCGGCCACGGGCCCCGAGCCCGAGGCGTGGCTGCCGCAGTTCATGGCCGGGGCCGGCCGCTGACCGATGTTACCCATCAACGCAATACGTAGGAGAGGCTCATGCTTACACGCAATGTCTGTTTGGCTGTAGCCAGTCTGGCTATTTCAATGGCAATCGTTCCGTCTGCCCGAGCGCAGTGGGCGGTCATCGATGTGCCGGCCATCGCGCAGCTGGTTCAAGAAGTGCAAACCATGCAGCAGCAATTGGAGACCGCCCGCAATCAACTGCAATCGGCGCAGCAGGCACTACGGGCGATGACAGGCGATCGCGGCATGCAGCTGCTGCTGTCGGGCGCGACACGCAATTATCTGCCCGCCAATTGGACGCAATTGAATAGCCTGCTGCAGGGGCAAGGAACGGGCGGATACGCCGGGCTTGCCGCCGACGTGCGCAGCGCGATCGCAGCCAATGCCGTCCTGTCCCCGCAGCGTCTGGCCCTGTTGTCGCCTGCAGATCAGCAACTGATCCAGGCGGCGCGTCAAACTAACGCCACGCAACAGGCTTTGAGCCACGCAGCACTCGCAAATGCCAGCGACCGGTTCGCGTCCATTCAGAGCTTAATTGCCGCCATCTCATCGGCGGCGGATCAGAAAGCGATTCTCGATTTGCAGGCGCGCATCGGCGCCGAGGTGGGAATGCTGCAAAACGAGCAAACCAAGATGCAGGTTCTATATCAGGCGACGCAGGCGCAAGAATCGGCCATTCAGCAGCAGGCACGGGAGCAGGTGATCGCCGGACATGGGCGCTTCGAGACCCGCTTCCGGCCGGTGCCTTGACTGCGCGGCGGATCTAGGGAACCGGCGTGGGATTTTTCGCGACATTTTGGACCTGGCTCAACAGTCAAATGGCCACATACATCGGCGACAACACGGCGCGACTGGCAGCGGTACTCGAACCCGCCATGGTCACGCTGGCGACGGTGTACGTGATGGCGTGGGGATACCTGCATCTCACCGGCAAGATCGAAGAGCCGGTTCTTGCCGGATTGAAACGCATTTTAATGTTGGCGCTGATTCTGGGAGCGGGGCTGCACCTGTGGCTTTACAACACTCTGATCGTCGACACGTTCTATAACGCGCCGGCGCATCTCGCTGCCGCGATCGTGGGCGCTGCGGACCCCGTGGCCACGATCGACACCATTTGGGAGCGCGGCGGGGCAGTGGCGGGCACGCTCTGGGGTAAGACTGCCGGCCTCCCTGGGTTCAGCGACATTGGTTTTTATATGGCCGGTGCTGCGGTCTGGTGTTTGATGGGCCTGCTATGTGTATATGCGATGTTTCTCATCGCGCTGTCGAGTATCGCCCTGGCGGTTCTGTTGGCGCTCGGCCCGCTGTTCATTGCCTTATTGCTCTTCGATGCCAGCAAGCGATTGTTTGCCGCGTGGATTGCGCAACTCGTCAACTACGCCCTGATCACCGTACTCACGGTGATGGTGGCGGCGCTGCTGCTGCAGATCGTGCAGTCTTATGCCGCGCAAACGGCGGCGCTGGGCTCTGCGATCCTCACGGTCGACGCCTTGCATATGATGCTGATCGCCCTGCTGGTGTTCCTGGTCTTGCGACAAGTCATGCCGATTGCGGCGGGGCTGGCCGGCGGCGTGTCCTTGAGCTCGATGGGACTTTTGAGTCGTAGTGCTGGGCGAGGACTGCGGTCCGCCGGCTGGGCCGCGAGCAAGACGGCAGGCCCCGCGACAGCGTATGCGGCGCCAGGCTTTATGAGGGGAATTGGAGGCCTGGCAACGCGGGCGCGCGGTGCAGTCCGTTATGCGAGCGGAGCTCAGTTTGGAAGAGTCGATAAGCAGTAACTCCAAGGAGGGTGATGTCGTGCGCTTGATCGTTTTTCTGATACCACTATTGGGCGCGTGTTCCGCGCCCATCGTGCGCTGTGACGCGCACCTGCAGCCCATCAATCCACCGGCGGCGCGTGCCATGACCAGCGCGGCCACTCCGACTTCCCCGGGTCGGAGAGCGCCTTGAGCACAAATCCCGCGATCAAGGAGTATTTCCGCGAGGCGGAGTCATGGGATGCGGACCGCGCTGCACAGTACCGACGCAGCGCGCGCAGCGCCTGGTGGGTGGCAGGGGCAGGTTGGGTCTGCGCAGTAGCGACCGCGCTGGCGTTGTCCATGCTGATGCCGCTCAAACGAGTAGATCCCTTCGTCGTGCGGGTGGATAACACCACGGGCGTTGTCGATGTGGTACCGGTGTATGACGGGCGAGCGACGCCCGCGGAAGCCGTGACGCGCTATTTTCTGACGCACTATTTGACGGTGTGCGAGCGCTTCAACTTCGCCACCGCAGAGAGCGACTACGAGGAATGCGGCGCGTTTCATTCGGCGCAGCGAAATCAGGCATGGTACGCGCTGTGGACCGCCACCAATCCCGCCTCGCCGCTCAATGTGCACAAGGACGGCAGCACGGTTCGGGTGCAGGTCCATTCGGTGAGCTTCTTTACGCGCTCGAGCGGACTGTCCGATCTGGCACAGGTGCGCTATCTCAAGGCCGCGCGACAGGGTCCTGGATCTGAGGAATCTTTCACCCACTGGGCGGCCACCATTCAGTACGCCTATGCGGAGCCTGCGAAGGATCCGAAGACACGTCGCTGGAATCCGCTCGGTTTCAAGATCGTGGATTTTCGATCCGAACCCGAAGTCTTGGCGGAACAAACGGCGGCGAAGGAGTCACGCCATGATTAATACGGATTGGCCTTGGCGTGCGGGGCGGCGATGTCGAGCGGCGGCATTTGGCCTATGCAGTTTGCTGAGCATCTCCAGCGCAGCTGCGGAGACGGTGCCGTCAAGTGGTGTTGTCGACAGCAGAATTCGCGTTGCCGCTTACAACGGCGAAGAGGTGTACCGGCTGCGCGGGTTCGTCGGGTACCAGATCGATCTCGAGTTCGAGCCGGGAGAAACGTTCACCGGCCTGGGAGCGGGCGATCTGGAGGGATTGTCCTTTGTCGGCCAGGACAATCACTTGTTCCTGAAGCCGAAGGCGGCGAAAGTTGCGACGAACCTGACGGTGCTCACCAGTCGGCGCCACTACCAGTTCGACTATACCTCGCTGTCGCAACGTCCTGCCGGAGATGATCAAGGAGTCATCTACGCGTTGCGATTCACGTACCCGCCGCCGCCGCAATCAGCGGCAGAGGCGGCGGAAAAGCGGATGGATTCCCAATTGGAAGGCGCGGCGGCTAAACGGCCGCAGAACATCGACTATTGGTATTGCGGCCAACCTGCGCTGCGGCCCGTCGCCGCCTCGGACGATGGGGTTCACACGAGGCTGAGGTTCGCCGCGAACGCGGACTTGCCCGCTATCTTCGTGCGCAGCGAGGACGGCAGCGAATCGCTGCTGAACTTCAGCATGGATTCGGGCGATGTAATAGTGCACCGGGTCGCGAAACGATTCGTTCTGCGACGCGGCAGGCTTACGGGCTGCATCGTCAATCAGGGATTTATCGGCGGGGGCGCCCTTCTTAAGTCCGGAACCGTGGCGCCCGAGGTTGAGAGACGAGTGCAGGGAGGCGTGCCATGAGCGAGCTTGAGTCCGAAGTAAACGAGGTGCGCGGCGAGCGCGACGGCACGGCGGTGCATCGTTCGGTGTCGGTGCAATCTCGGATCAGCAGCCTATTGGCGATAGGTCTCATGAGCGTTCTTGGCCTGGGGATGCTGACCTGGTACTACGCCAACGCAATGACTCGGCAGAATCGCGCGCGACAGAGCGCACAGGCCTTGTCGACGAGCCGTGCACAGGGCGAGATGCCGTTGCAGAGCTTGGGCCGGATAGATCCGCCGGCTCCCACACCTGTGTATGAGCCGGTGACCTTGCCGGCACGCGATCCGCCGCTGTCGCAGCCGCTCAGTCCCGTGCCCTTGCGAGAGATTCCTTTGGAACCCAGTCCCGTGGCTGCTGTCTACGGCGCGCCTCAGCCCAAGAGCGCCGAGCAGCTGGCCCTGGAGCGCCAGTTGTCGGGCGTCGTCTATTCGGGCCGGAGCATTATTCCCAGCGGCCCCGCCGCGATGAATATGTCCCCACCGGCGTTCGCGGCCAGCCCGGAGTCCGGCGAACTCGGCGCGCTGCTGCGGCCCGGCATCAGCGCGTCGGTACGGGCGCAGGTGCTGCCCACGCAACGACTGCTGCTGCCGAAAGGCGCGTTCATCGACTGCACGTTGGAGACGGCCATCGATTCGACGCTACCGGGAATGACCACGTGCGTCATGGCGACGGATACCTTTGGTGTCGACGGCCAAGTCGTGCTGCTGGAGCGCGGCACCAAATTGATTGGCGAGACGCGAGGGCAGGTGCAGCAGGGATCGGCGCGAGTCTTCGTTCTTTGGACTGAGGCGCGAACGCCGACGGGGGTGATCGTGCCACTGGCTTCACCCGGCGCCGATGAACTCGGCCGGTCGGGACTGCCGGGCGAGGTCAACAATCACTTTTGGCAGCGCTTTGGCGCGGCCATCCTGGTGTCGGTGATTGACGGTGCGGTGCAGGGGGCGGTGCAATCGGCCGGCGGCGGCAATGGCGCGGTCATTGTCAATCCCTCGGCCACGCAGGGCGTGATGACCGAAGTGCTCAAGGGGACCATCAACATTCCGCCCACTGTGGTGAAAAGGCAGGGCGACCGCATTCAAGTGTTGGTGGCCCGGGATTTGGATTTCCGGTCGGTCTATGAATTGCGATCCATCGCCGCCGATCGCTAGCCTGGGCGAGGATGTATCCGCGCTCGGCCTTACGCTGCGCGCCTTGCGTCCGATTCTGGCGAATGCCGACGTCATGGAACTTTGCATCAATCGCCCGATGGAAGCCTTTCTTGAAACTCGAGAAGGCTGGCGGCGCGAATCACTGCCCTTCGCCGACTTCGAGTGGTGCAGCCGTCTGGCCAAGCTGATTGCCAATTATACGCAGCAGCGCATCGACGCTACGTCGCCGCTGCTGTCGGCATCGCTGCCAACCGGTGAGCGGGTGCAGATCGTGCTGCCGCCGGCCACCACGGCAGGCTGTGTGGCCATCGCCATTCGCCGTCCGGCGACCCAAGTGTGGAGCATCGAAGACCTGGCAAGGCGTGGGATATTCCGCAGCACCCGCCATGCCATTCAGAGACCCGATGCCAGCGACGAGGAATTGCTGCGACTGTTGGCTGCGGCCGACTATCGGGCCTTCATGCGCCTCGCCGTGTGCAGCCGCAAGAATATTCTGGTGTCTGGGCCCACGGGGTCGGGCAAGACCACATGGACCAAGGCGCTGATCAAAGAGATCCCGGCCGATGAGCGCCTGATCACCATCGAGGACGCCAAGGAATTGGTGCTCGACGGGCACCCCAATCATGTGCGTCTGTTCTATTCCAAGGACGATCAGGGTCTCGCTCGAGTGACGCCGAAGCAATTGCTGGAATCCTGCCTGCGCATGAAGCCCGACCGGATTTTGCTGGCGGAGCTGCGGGCAGAAGAAGCGTTCGACTATCTGCGCAACGTCAATTCGGGCCACCCCGGTTCTATTACCAGCGTTCACGCCACCAGTGCCGAACTCGCATTCGAGCAGCTGGTCCTGCTGGTCAAGCAGAATCCGGGCGGCCGTGATTTGGCGCGCAGCGACATCAAGAGTCTTCTATACCTCTTGATCGACGTCGTTATTCAGTTTGGAGTCGAGGGGCACGAGCGCGTCATCAAGGAAATCTGGTTCGATCCGGAGCGCAAGCACCGATGATCGATGCCGCATGGATGCACGGGTGGTCTGGGGTGGTCGCGGCCTATACGGCCGTGCAGGCACCGATGATCGCAGGCCTTTTGCGTACGCGGGCCCATTTTCATCATTACGTCCTGTCGCCGTTGGTCGCAGCGCCGTTGACCGCGTTGGCCGCCGCAGGGGCTGCCGTGTCCGGGTCGGTACTTGGGCAACATGGCTTGGTGCAATTCGCGATTGCGACCGGTCTCGGCGCGGTGATGGGTTATGAGGGCGGCAAGGCGAGGAGCGGCGGCGCAACAGAGGACAAGTCTCACCAACGTGGCACGCGCGTTGCGGAACGTACATCCGTCGCGGCGACGAAATCTCGTCAACATACCCGCGAGGCGGGCATCACCTTGGCGGGCACGACGGTTCCTTTGCTGGATGAGGCCAAGCATTTCAAGTTGATCGGCACCACCGGCACAGGAAAGAGCACGGCGATTCAGGAGATCCTAGGCAATGCGCTGGCGCGCGGCGATCGTGCGGTGATCGCCGACCCGGACGGCGGCTATTTGCGGCGCTGCCACCGGCCGGATCGCGGCGATGTGGTGCTCAATCCATTCGACGCGCGCTCGTTGAAGTGGGATCTGTTTGCGGAGATCGACAATGCCTACGACGTCGAGCAACTCGCTCGATCACTCATTCCCGACCACGAGGGGCAGGACCGAAGCTGGCGAGATTATGCGCGGACGTACTTCACGTCGGTTACTCAACAAGCTCATGAGGCAGGGATCAAGGACGTCAATGAACTCTACCGCCTGTTGGTAGTGGCGGACCCCGGCGAGCTGCGGGAATTGGTGCGCGGAACACCGGCACAGCCCTTCCTGGACAAGGACAACAGCCGCATGTTCGACTCGATTCGTTCAGTGACCAGCTCGGCGGTCGGCGCACTTCAGTATGTAGGAAAGCAAGCGGCCAAAGACTTCTCCATCCGCAAGTGGGTCGCCGAAAAAACTCCCGGAGTTCTTTTCATGCCATACAAGGCGGGGCAGATCGCGGCGCTGCGTTCTACCATTTCTGCCTGGATGCGTTTGGCGATATTCGAAGCCATGGACCAGGATGAGCAGCGCAACGACGTCGCGAGCCGCGTCGATCATCCTGTGAGCCACGCGGATGATCCTGCGAGCCGTGCAAATGACCGCCTCTGGTTCGTGGTGGACGAATTGGACGCGCTGGGCCGAATCGACGGCTTGAAAGATGCTCTGGCGCGCCTGCGAAAATTCGGCGGCCGATGTGTGCTCGGATTTCAATCGATCGCCCAAGTGTCAAGCACTTACGGCCAGGGCGATGCCCACACAATTGTCGAGAACTGCGGCAATACGCTGATTCTGCGATGTTCGGCCAGCGAGGGTGGCGGCACGGCACGATTCGCCTCACAGCTCATCGGCGATCGTGAGGTGAAGCACATGACGGTCTCCAAAAGCCGCCGAACGACGGAATTTTTCGGGTCGGTCACGCATAGCGAGCACCTCAAAGTGGAGCCGGCTGTGCTGCCATCCGAGGTTGAACAACTGCCGGACTTCGCGGGATATCTGAAATACGCCTCGGATCCGCAATGGCAGCGGGTACGCCTCGATGCCAAGCAGGCCTGGCAACAGCGACGATCGAGCGTGGCAGCGGTCAACGTCTTGGACGGGCATAGATATGAGTGATCGCGCTCAATCCATGGACGACGCGACGCTGCAGGCCGGCCTGCTGATGGAAAGCGCCCAGGTACATCAGAAATCAGCGGAGGAACAGCTCGAGAAACTGCGCTTGCATGTGCAGGATATAGACGGGGTGGTGCGCGACGAAATTCGCCGCACCCTGATCGAAGAGCTGCAGATGCTGAGCGCGGAAAGCAAGCGTGCGACCGATGCCTTGCAGAAGATCAAACGCGCCGCCTCTTTGCGCGCGACCCTCTGGACCGTTCTGATGGCGGTGCTGAGCACCGGAATCCCGCTCGTTGTCATGGGTTGGACTCTGCCTACCGGCCCGGAAATTGCCGCGTTGCGTGCTCGCCGCGACGAGCTGGCAGCCAGCGTTGCGACACTGGAGCGCCGCGGCGGGCGCATCGAGTGGCGGCGCTGCGGCGCGACTGCACGGCTGTGCGTGCGTGTCGACCGCGGAGCGTCGGCGTACGGCGAGAAAGCGGATTACTACATCGTGGCAGGGCTTTGATCCATGCACGAAGTGCTTATCGGCGGATGGACCTCGAGCAGCTCTGCAGTCCCCGTTGTTGCCGCCCTGATGCTGGGCCTCGTCGGATGCTATGCGCTGTTGCGACGCAGGCCGCGGGACACATACAAACGTGGAACGTTGTTGCTCGACGGGCGGGCCGCTCGGTGGCGCAGTGCCCGCGGCAGGCCGTTAGGCGGCATGGGCTTGACGCTGGCGGGGATTGCCATCGCCGCCGGAGATGAAACCAAACATTTCAAGCTTATCGGCACGACGGGTACCGGCAAATCGACGGCCATTCGTGAACTCCTCGGCACCGCCCTTGCACGCGGCGACCGCGCGGTGTTCGCCGACCCGGACGGCGGCTATCTGGCACGATTTTACGACCGATATCGGGGTGACGTGGTGCTGAATCCCTTTGAGCGCAATTCCGTTAAATGGGATCTATTTGCCGAGATCCAAAACAGCTACGACGTGGAGCAACTGGCGAGCGGACTAATTGCCAGCAGTGATGATCCATCGGCGAGCGAATGGCGCGGCTATGCGCGCACGTTTCTGACCGCCGTGGTGCGCCGCTGTCATGCTTGCGGTCGACGGGACATCGCCAATCTATGGCGGTTGCTCACCATGGCGTCAATCGATGAACTGCGGCCACTGCTCGCGGGGACCCCGGCTCAACCGTTTCTGGATCCGGACAACTCCCGCATGTTCGGCTCGATTCGTTCGGTGACCGGATCGGCCATTGCAGCATTCGAGTACATCCAAGCTCAGCGGGCTGCGCCGTTTTCGATGCGCGAATGGGTGCGTAGCCGAACACTGCCCGGAGCGGTGTTTATTCCCTACAAGGCCGGGCAGATCGCGGCGATGCGCTCGATGATTGCCACGTGGATGCGTCTCGCCATTTTCGAAGCCATGAGCCAGCCCGAAGGCCGCGATCAGCGCCTGTGGTTCGTTGTCGACGAACTCGATGCGTTGGGCGCCATCGAC
>JBDUBO010000007.1:0-73812 GCA_040004115.1 Gammaproteobacteria bacterium
AAATTTCCGGCGCGGCATGGGGCAAGATGTCGCTGGAAGATGCGAAAGAAAAAGCGCTATTCCAACGTTCCAAAGGTCAAGAGAAGACTTATCACGACCTGCCGGCCCCGCTGCGCGGGCAGAAAATCCGCTTTGATAATGTCGAGCAGGAAGAGCCGATTGGGGAATTGTCAGCCTACTACGTCGCGCCGGGCACAGCGCCCTCCGCGACACGGCCCATATCGCGGCTCAAGGTTCGCTCATTCATCACGAGTTTGCACGACAACGCGATTCTGAAGATCGGACAGGCGTCGCTTGTTAAGGGAATCGCCTTTGATGGCGGCACGGGAATCAGGAAAGTGGAAATCTCGGACGACGGAGGTCGACGTTGGCGCGAGACCCGCCTGAACGAGAGTTTGGGCAAGTATTCGTTTCGGGAATGGTCGTTGCCGATAACTCCGCACGAGCGCGGGCCGCTGGAACTGCGCGTGCGTGCCACCAGCAATCAGGGCGAGGTACAACCCGAACAGGCTAGCTGGAATCCGGGCGGGTATGCGCGCAACGTGATCGAATCGCTGAAAGTCGTGGTCGCTTAACATGTACGCACAGCACAATGTCTTCTGCTCTCGACGAGTGGGTGCCGCCGTTCTTTTGGCTATCATCAACATTGCGTTGAGCATGCCCGTAGATGCGATTGCGGAAATTGCTCAAGAAATCAAACTCCCGCCGGAAACGGCAGTGCTACGGCGGTCCGATTTGCCGGGCTATAACATCGCACTGCAAAAGTGCGGGATCTGTCATTCCGCCGACTATATTAACCTGCAGCCGCCACATATGACGCTCGCCCAATGGACCGCGGAAATAAACAAGATGCAGCATGTCTACGGCGCACCGATCGATGATGCGGAAATTGGCCTGTTGGGCATTTACATTACGATCGCGTACGGCGATGCAACAACCGTTAAGGCGATGAGTCCGGGTGCGTAGCATTGGATATTCACGGGTAGCGAATGTGGTGGAGAAGCGGCGATGGCCTACGGAACTAAAGTGCAGGAATCGGTCTATGCGTCAGGGCAACCTTCCGAGACCGAGTTTCGGGAATTGGTCGCCGGCCATTTTCAACGCATAATCGATTTGCGGCCGCCTGCGGAGGACCGGGGTTTTGACGAGGCCGCCGAAGCGGTCGCGCGGAGTTTGAATTACTTCAATCTCCCCATCGCGGGCGAGGCGGACTTCACGCCCGCCAACCTCGCGAAATTTGATCAGTTGTTGAGTGATCGAAGCGCTCCTAGGACGCTCGTGCATTGCGCCAGCGGTAATCGCGTTGGGGCGCTGTTTGCGCTGAGGGGCGCGTGGCTCAAGGGTGCAAATCTTGAAGACGCCATCGCGCTGGGGCGCCTCGCGGGCCTGAGAGGCATGGAAGGCGCGGTACGGACCGCCATCGCCAAAGGACTCCCGGAGAATTGATCGTGCAACGTGTCTGGGCGCGTCAGTCGTATTACTTGCCGTAGAGCTTGGCGCTCAATTTTCCCTGGCGTCAGTAGTCGCGGTCTTTAAGCAATAGCGGTGGGAATCCGGGCGCCGGCTGCATCTTTACGTGCAATGCGGCCGCTCATCATGATGCCCACCATGGCGACAGTCGCCGCAACGGACAACCATGCACCGGGCACGGCCCTGTTGCCGGTCGCGTGGATCAGATAGGTCACGATCACCGGCGTTGAGCCTCCGACTGTCGTCGCGAGACTGTAGGCAAGCGAAAAGCCGGCCGTCCTTACTTCGATGGGCACGATTTCGGTCAAATACACGACCATGGCGCCGTTGTAGCTTGCGTAGATAAAGGACAACCACAATTCGACGACCAGAAGGCGGGTGTAACTAGGCTCATCGATGAGCCACACCATGGCCGGGTAGGGCGTAAGAATGGCCAATCCGGCGAAAATCACGAGTAACGGTGTGCGGCCGATCCGATCCGAGAGTGATCCCATGATGGGCAGCCAAAATAGATTCGACAGACCGACCCACAGCGTTACGAGAAGTGAATCGCTTTGCGAAAGCTTGAGAACTTCTCTGCCGAAAGTGGGGGTGTACGCTGTGATGGTGTAGAACGAGACCGTCGTCATCAGCACCATTGCAACGCCCGCGCATATGATCCGCCAATGGATCAGCATGCTGGCGTAGATTTCGGACGGACTCGGATGGCGCTTGCGCGCCGCGAATTCCTCCGTCTCTTGCAGAGTGCGCCGGATCATGTAGATGAAGGGAACAATCAAACAGCCGACGATCAACGGAATGCGCCAGCCCCAGGCTCTAAGCGCCTCCGGCGGCATCAAATTCGACAGCGCGTAGCCGAGCACTCCTGCGAACACCACAGCCACCTGCTGGCTGCCGGATTGCCAGGAGACATAAAATCCCTTGTGTCCCGGTGTCGCGATCTCGGACAGGTACACCGAGACTCCCCCCAGCTCGACACCCGCTGAGAATCCCTGGCATAGCCTTCCCAAGACCACGATGATGGGCGCGAATAAGCCGATCGTCTCGTAACCTGGGACCAGTGCAATCGTCAGCGTGCCAACCGACATCAAGGCAAGGGTCACCAGCAATCCCTTGCGCCGACCGATGTGATCGATGTATGCGCCGAGGAATATCGCGCCCAGCGGGCGCATCATGAAGCCGACGGCAAACGTCGTCATCGAAAACATCAACGACGCGAATTCGCTGCTGGCGGGAAAATACGCGCGACCGATCGCGGCGCTGAAATAGCCGAAGACCATGAAATCGTACATTTCGAGAAAATTGCCGCTCGCGACGCGTATTACCGATTGCAGTTTCTCCCGGCGTTGTTTTCCAGTCAGCATACGCATTGGACCTTTCTCTCCCCTCGCGCCAAATGCAGCGCGAGGGGAGATCTTTAGAACTTCGCTTTGAAGCCGACGTAGTAAGTACGGCCAATGATGTCGTAAGTTGCAGTGTCGGTGGTAAGCGGTTGGCCGCTCACGAAGGGCGGATCCTTGTTGGTGATATTCGTGAGGCCGGCGGTAAGTTCGAGATGATTGACGACGGCCCAGTGGGCATCGATGTCGAAGTAGCTGTAGGCCCCAACCCCCGGAGTGGTGGCGGTGGGATCCACAACCAGATCTTGATGCTTCATCGCCGCAATGTAGCGCCAATGCACAGCGGCCGAGACCGGTCCGATCGCGTAGCCGAATGACGTATTGGCTTTCCAGTGCGGATGGGCCATTTCGGGGCTGACATCAGTGTTGCCGATGCTGCCGGCATAGTCGAGAACCGGAGAGCCGGGCAGCGATGCCACCTTGAAGGTATGCGTGTAGGCAATCAACGAGTTCAAACGGAAGGTGCCGGCGTTGTTCAATCCGAGCGCGTCGAGCCCGAAGCTCCAGTCGATCTGGGTATCCACGCCATCTGTCTTGTAGCTCGCGAGGTTCAGAAGCCCTTCATGGCCGAGAACGATGTCGCCCGTATTGTGATCGCGTGTGATTTGCTGACAGTAGATGTTGGCTGCCGAGTAAGCTGGATTGCTGATGCCGTCGGAATTGAAACAGCGTGGCAGAATATCCGTCAGAGATAGCGATCCAACCGCGTTCGATATGCTGATGTGGTAGTAATCCACGGATACCTGAAATTTGCGGGTGAGCGCATTATCGAAGTGCGGGCTCCAGACGGTGCCGACGGAGAAGGTCTCAGCAGTTTCGGGCGTGAGGTTCGGGTTGCCGCCGGAGGTACCGTGCACCGAGTCGACTCCGTAGGTGTAAGTCGGGTACAGCGCCGAAGGTATACCCTGCGCCTGGCAGAGCGCAGCGACTTGAGCTGTATTTGCGCCGCTGCGAAATACGCTGCCCGTCGCGCAGGGGTCTCCCGCGTTGGGCCCCGCGCCGATGTTCAAGTTGCCCGTGACCGTGGGCGCGAATAGTTCGCCCAAGCTCGGCGCGCGAATCGCCTTCGCGTAGCCGCCGCGAACAGCGACGGTCGATACCGGTTTCCAAGTCAGATCCGCCTTCCAGGTATTGACGCCACCGAAGCCGTCGTACTGCGACCGCCGCGCGCCAAGATCAAGGGACAATTCCTCGACGAACGGCAGATTGCTCAGCACCGGGATCAGCAACTCGCCGAACACCTCGCGCACATTCTGCGTGCCCGACGTCGGAATAGAAGTGTCATAGGAGAAGCTGTCGTTGGTGACCAGACCGTGATCAGGTTGGTAGTCGAAGCTGCTGCCGCGGTAGTCCGCGCCCAGCGCAAACCGAAGGTCGCCGGCGGGCAGCGGGACGATCTTACCCTGGACGGTGCCTTCCACGTTCTTCTGAGTCATGGTGTTGACATTGGAGTTATCGCGCGTCGCGAACTCCTTGCACCCAGCACTCAGGGGGTTGGAGCCGAATGGGTTCCAGGCATAGCCGACGCAATCGCCGGTGGCGCCGTGATAATTCGCCGTGCCGTCGAGAATGGCGGCAAATGCCGCTTTACTGGAGTCGTTTTGTTGCTGATTGTTGAACACTGTGCGGCCGAAAGAACTATAGACGTCCCAGGTGAGATCGGTGCCGGGAATGCTTCCCGTGAAGCCGGTGACCGCCTGATAGACATCATACTTGAAGGTCTGAATACGGTTGCCGCTGGCGGCCAACAGCTTGGTCAACACCAGCGGCTGAGACAGCGCGCCCGGATTGGCCGGATCGGCGGTGCGGGACGCCAGGATGCTTTGCAGCGCAGCGTTGTTGACGACGAAGGGATTGTCCATGGGGACAAAGAATTCCTTACCGGGACCCGTGGACCCACCGGCGGTCTCGTCGCGTGATGAAGACTCCATGAAGTTGAATTGGGCGTACGCCGACACGTTGTCGCCGAGCTTGTAGGTGGTGCGGGCAAAGACGTTGTACTTGGTGAGCGGCACCTGAATCGCAAAGAAATTTCCCAGGCCGACTTGAACCTGGGTGCAGCCTTTGCCGATGTTGACTCCCTTCTGGCCTATGCCCCGGTAATTTTGCACGCAGTTGGGCGCGGCAAGATCGGTGAAGATCGAGCCGTCGGTGTTTACACCCAATGAGCCGTTATACAAACCGGTGCCGGCGATCGGTGTGGTGCCGGGATAGCCCGCCAGCACGTTGTTCACCGCGTCAATCGTCGGCGCCGCTCCGAAGGTGCCGGCCGGCATGATGCCCTCCGGTGGCCGCGCGAGTTCCCGTATGTTTTGGAAGAAGGGGCGGTCGGCGCCGTGGACGGCGCCTCGTTCAGAGTATTCGAACGCCACGACGGCATTGCCGCGGTTGTCGGCGAAGTTCCCGCCGAGCAGGGCGCTGACATGTTCGGTGGCGCCGTCGCCGTGCGTCGTTGCGCCGTGCGTGACGTTGAGTTCGGCGCCGCTGAAGTTCTGCCGCAGCTTGAAGTTCAAGACGCCGGCAATTGCGTCGGAACCGTAGGTCGAGGAGGCGCCGCCGGTGATGATCTCGACGTTTTCGATCATCGACATGGGAATGGTATTCAGATCGATGGAGCCATTCGGATTTGACGACATGAGCCGCCGTCCGTCCATCAAGACCAGGGCCCGATTCGGCCCGAGGCCGCGAAGGTCGCCGTAGGCCTGGCCGCCCGCAAATCCGGTCGAACCTTGCACGTCGCCCACTTCGCTCATACCTTGGGCGGCGGCGAACTGGGGCATCTCGCCGATCGCGCGATCGAGCGTCGGCTGACCCGCGGCCGCCAACGTCGACTGATCGATGGTCACAATCGGGCTATCCGACTGGTAGTCTCGCCGGGATATTCTCGAACCCGTCACGACAATGGGTTCGATGCTCTCGGTCTTGTCGGCTGCTTCGGCTGACGCGGAGGGGGTGTCCGCCGGCGCCGCGGATACCGTCGACGCGATGACTGTGCTTAGCAGCATCGCTGCGATCAAGATGGCGGATTTTACGGCAATTCCCGCGGAATAGTGGGCGGTTCCGCCGTCGACGTGGCGTAGTCTGTCCATTTTGCTCCCCTACATAGTAATTAGGCATCTGGTGCTCGTGGCAGGTCGCCTCCGGCATCAGTTCAGACATCATGGACGCCGGCAGCTTTCAGGAAGCTGTCAGAACAGTGGAACTACGCAAATAGGCTTGGGGGGGCGGCGAAAGGGGTCAGAACGCGATGCGGACGCGCAAACCTCGGCCGCAACTCCCCGTGTCCATGCTGATCTCGGCGTTCAGTGTGGCGGCCAGGGATCGGACGATGGCCAGGCCCAATCCGCTTCCTATCCGGCTCTGATCACGGTTCAAACGGTAGAACCGCGTGAATACCTTGTCCCTTTCAGTATCGGGGATCCCCGGGCCGTCGTCTTCGACCTCGACGACGGGACTGCCCCCCTCATCGAACAGTCTGATCACGACGCTGCCGCCCGCATCGTTGTAGCGAATCGCATTGTCGATCAGATTAGCGAAAATCTCGTGGATCATGATCGGGTTGGCGTGTGTCTGGAAGGGCCGGTGTTCCGCCTCGAAATGCAGCTCGATCCCCGCCTGGAGCGCCTGCGGTACATGATTCGCTGCGATCTCCTGAACGACCTCCCGCAAGTCGATTGCTTCCGATTCCTGAACCAGCGCCTCCCCACCGTCGGCACGCGCGAGCTTCAGCAGCTGAATGATCAGTCGCTGCAGACGGTCAGCCGCGTCCTGAATGTCTTTGAATGAGGCAAAAGACTGGTGCTCCGCCGTAATCTGGCCGCCGAGAACGGAGATATGGGTGCGAAGGACGGTCAACGGAGTGCGCATTTGATGTGATGCATCCGCCGTGAAGCGGCTCATGGCCTGCTGAAGGCGCTCGGCCTCGATCGCACTCGCACGCAAGGTCTCGAGCGCCTGGGCCATGCTGCCGAGTTCGTCCGGGTTGTCGGTTGACGGAACCGCTTCTTCGAACTCGCGGCGACCCAGGCGCGCGATCGCCTCGGTCAGGATCTTCATTGGACGGGCCAATCGGCGCTGTACATTGATGACCGCAAACACACCAAATGCAATGACTGACGTGAGATCGATTCCCGCGATGAGTAAGATCCGAAACGACGACGCGCGAATGGCCTCAGCATGCTGGCTGGCCTCATCCTGAGCTTGTTGGGCGATGGCCAGAATTGAATCGAAGGGCCCATCGCACAAGGTCGTCCATTGGGCGCCGGCGATGGCGGGGTTGCCGGAATGGTCGAATCGGTTGACGATGGCGTCCACCTTGGCCTGCGCCGCTTGAGTATTTCCGCGGGCGCGATCGACACGCTCACGCACGGCGCTCGACACGCCGGGGCGCAGCAGAATCTCGTCCAGCGTGTGCCACGCAAACGTGTAGACGGCCCGGTTTCCAAGCCAGCTGTCGAGCTCGGCCGGATTCAGCGGCTCGCTGGTGTCCACGTTCGAGCGCAGCATCGAACACTGCAGCCCATAGCGGTCGCGGATCGTCCAGGCAGTACGGCGGATCTGCACCATCTCGGCGATCAAGGGATCGCCGATCCGAACCAGGTTACCGACCGATACGGAAGCAATGCTGATGGTGTCGAGCATTGCATGAATTGCCGCGCGCCAGTCGTCGAGGGTGTGTAAATTCCGCTCGCCCCGGGCGCGCGACGCCTGAGCCGTGACCGTGGGTTGAAGTGCTTTTACCTTCCTCCAGGCGTCACGAATGTCGGCCGCGAGTTGCTCACGATTGGCGAGGTCGGTGGACTGCACTGCATCGAGCGCGGTTTTCACCGTGCGCGATGCCTGCGCGTAGGTTGCGTCGATGACCGGCAGTGGGTCGTCCTCTGCGATCAACGCGGTGCTGTCCTTGGGAACTTGGGCCCTGACGACGACCAAGGCGTCGAACAGCGTCTTGTCGGTGCGAGTGAGACGCGCGATCCGGCCGGCGAGCGCATGGTGGGTCCACGCTTCTACTGCGAGAATCAGCGCGGCGACAAACAGCCCGATCATCAGAATCCCCAGCGAGGCGATCAGGAATTTCGTTATCGACGACTTGAACATCGCTTAGGGTCAGGACGCCTGCAACATGTACCCCAGTCCCCGCACCGTGCGGATGCACGGTCCATCCGGCTCGAGCTTCCTGCGAAGCCGCGCAATGTGAACCTCGATCGCGTTTGGCGCTACCGCATCGTCATAGCTGAAAACCTCGGCGATCAGCCTCTCCTTCGACACCACCTCTCCCGCCTTGGCGATCAACCGGTCGAGCACCGCCCATTCGCGGCGACGCAACTGCAAGGGCCGGCCATCGACTTCGGCCGTGGCTCGGGCCCGGTCGATCGTCAGACTGCCGATGACCACCACTGGGCTCGGATCGCCATGGTCGCGACGCAGGAGCGCGCGGACTCGGGCGCCCAGTTCACTGGCATTGAAGGGCTTCAACAGATAGTCGTCCGCTCCAAGATCGAGTCCCTTCACCCGATCGGTGACCTGATCCCGAGCGGTCAGGACCAAAATGGGGACCTTGCAGCCGTGTGCACGCAACCTCTTGATCACTTCGAATCCCGATATGCCCGGCAATCCGATGTCCAGAATGATCAGGCCGCAGGGTTCCGAGTCGACCAGGAACAGGGCAGTCTCGCCGTCCTTGGCACAGTCGGCGGCGTGACCGGCCCCCTTAAGAAGCGCGAGGATGCCGCGCGAAAGCGCGGGGTCGTCCTCGACCAGCAGGATTCGCGCCATGATTTGCCCCCAGTGAATTCCCCGTAGAATCGCGCCACGCGCGCAGGCCGCAGAGCCGAGCCGCCCTCTACCAATATAAGGCGCCTTCGCCCAAATATGCCACTCTATGGATCAAGTTAGACCATTTCACGACGGACGAGTCGGCTCATGAGATCGCTAGGGCCACATGCGCCTGAGTACGTCATCGCGCTTCACCCAATGGTGCCACAATGCCGCAAGCGCATGGAGACCCGCGAGCGCGAATAGGGCATAGGCCAGATAGCCATGTATATCTTCCGTCGGATGAAATACCGCTCGATTGGAACGCACACCGGGATCCAATCGGAACAGGCCGAAGTCGAATACCCGGCCATGCCAAATGAAAGTTACAACGCCGATCAGCGGAATGATGAACATCAAGCCGTAGAGCGCCAGGTGGACCGGTCCTGATAGGCGGCGCGAAAATTCCCCAACGTCGTTAAGCATGGGCGGCGGATGTTTGAGCCGCCAGGTAAAACGCAACACCAGGAGCAGCCACAGGAGCAGCCCGAACATCGCGTGCAAATTGATCCAAAATGCTTGAGTTTGTTTCGGCCAAGTATCGTGTAGCAGCCCGAGCGCACCCACCCAGATCACCAGCAAAAACATCGACCAATGCAGCGCAATGGCGACCCGGCCATAGCGCCGAACCCCGGCACTCGCCGCTCTCGATGCATCCATCGTCACCATGAAGTGTCTCCTTACTGCTGCGAAGCGGCGCCAGTATCTACTGAAATTCAATGATGTGCGCAAAAAGTCGGGCGCGTCGAGCGCCGCGGTTTATTACAGAATTGCAAGCTTCGGCGGCGGTCTCGAGTGTTACTGTTGCCGCCCACATGTTTTTGCTGCACGTGAGGTCAGAGGGATGGTCGAGGCTAAAGTGCTACGCTGTCTGCTGGTTCTTTGCATCGCTGCGGGAGCGCAGAGTGTGCACGCGCAGACCGATGAGATTCAAGTGTACGACGCCGCGATTGCGGCGCCTGGTCAGCTCAATTTAACGCTGCACAACAACTTCACGGTATCGGGTCGGTCGCAACCCGATTTTCCCAACGGCGTTGTCCCCGAGCATGCGTTGAACGGCGTGCCCGAGTTCGGTTACGGCGTCTCGGACTGGTTCGAACTGGGCGCTTATCTGCCGGTCTACAGCTTGACCAGCGGCGGACATCTGCTGTTCGACAGCGCAAAATTGCGCGCGCTTTTTGTGGTGCCGCATGCACGCGAGCGGATTTTTTTCTATGGCCTCAACTTCGAACTGAGCTACAACAGTCCGCATTGGGACATCAGCCGCTATTCCGGGGAGATCCGGCCGATCGTCGGCGTACATCTGGGGAAATTCGATTTGATCTTCAATCCGATTCTCGACACCGCGTTCGAGGGCTTCTCGAAGCTCGATTTTGCGCCGGCGGCCAGAGTTGCCTACAACGTCACCGACAAATTGGGCTTCGCCCTAGAGCATTACGCTGATCTCGGCGCCGTCAGCCATTTTGAGCGATCATCGAAACAGAGTCACACTCTATTCGCCGTCGTCGATTTCGTCAGCGGCGCAAGCGGCATCGAATTCGGCATCGGCCACGGCTTTAGCGCCGTCGACGATTCCGTGGTCGTGAAGCTCATGTATATACACGACTTGTAATTCACCAGCGCATCGCGCCGGCCGCAATCGTGTCGATTTGTATACGAAACCGTACAGGTCGATTCAGCCGCGCCGTGGTAGGGTCCGGGTGGTAAACGTAAGCTTACGGCGCGTCGGCGGGCGGCCAAACGGTTCAAGGGGCGTGCTTTTGGGTGGCAAGTTTCTTCGTTGCGTGCTCGTTGGCGGACTGTGCGCGGGATGTTCGCTGCAGGCGACCAAGCCGCCCAGCATGGCAATGCCCGCATCGTTCGAGAGAACATCGCCCGGTGGTGCGGTCGCTTGGCCGAGCAAGGACTGGTATCACGGCTTTGCCAGCCGCGAATTGGACGCGCTGATCGACCAGGCGACCAACAATAATCTGGATTTGGGCGCGGCGCGGTCGCGGGTCGCGCAAGCGGATGCGCGCGCTCGGCAAGCACATGCCACCATTCTTCCGAATGTCGATGCGGGCGGCAACGTCAATCATTTGGCGGGTCATTCAGCAAGCGGAACTTTGCAAGAGACGGATTGGTCGGCTCTGTTGTCGGCGAGTTATGAAGTTGATTTTTGGGGCAAGAACCGCGCAGTGGCCGATGCAGCCCAATATTTGGCCATCGCATCGCGCGCCGATCGCGACACTGTGGCGCTGACGATTTTGTCGGGCGTGGCGGACGGTTACTTCCAAGTGCTCTCCCTGCGCCAACGTTTGAGCATAGCCCGGGCGAATTCGGAAGCGGCCCGCGGCCTGCTGGAGGTGGTTGAATCCCGCTATAAGGTCGGAATGTCCAATCCGGTCGAATTGGCGACGCAAAAAGCCGCGTTGGCGTCAGCCGAACTGACCATTCCGGTATTGAAGCAGTCCGAAGAGGAGGCGCTGGCAGCCCTGGCCGTGCTGGTCGGACGGCCGCCGGAAGGGTTCACGATCGAGAGCGTGCCGCTCGAGTCGCTGATGGAACCTCTGGTCGCCGCCGGTCTGCCGTCCGATTTGCTGGCGCGTCGTCCCGATATATTCACCGCGGAAGCAAACCTCAATTCGGCGAATGCCGACCTCGTGGCGGCGCGCGCGGCTCTGTTTCCCTCGCTGACGCTGACCGCCGCCGGAGGCGTGGCGAATCCGGCGGTCGTCGCCGCGGTCGACACGCTGACCGGAGTGGGACCTACGATAAATCTCGGCGCATCCGTGCTGCAGACGATATTCGACGGCGGTAAATTGCGCGCCATGCGTGCCGAGGCGCAAGCTAAAGACGAGGAATTGCTGACGGCGTACCGCGCCAAAATTCTCGCGGCGTTGGTGGATGTCGAGAATTCGCTGTCGGCCATTCAATATTTGAATGACGCTCGCGAATATCAGATCGAGAGCTTGGCGCAAAGTGAGCGCGCCTTCGAAGGGGCGAAGCTGCGCTACAAAGAAGGGGCCGGCGACTTTCTCCCCGTGCTCGAGGCGCAAAAGGCCGTGTACATCGCGCGCGATCAGTTCAGCCAGTACAAACTAGCCCGTCTGCAAGCTTTGGTAAGTCTATGCAAGGCATTGGGCGGCGGCTGGCAGTCCTCGGACGGCACTGCACCCGCGGCGTCAGCCAGACTCGACTTTTTAGGCAACTCCGTTATGGAACATCCATGATCATCATGCCAATTTTGATGCCGCGCTCGACGTGCCCGCAAGTCGGCGCGGCCATACGTCTGATGTGCGCAGCAATCGCTGTCGGCTGCGCGCTGCTGTCGGGATGTCAAAAGGCGTCGCCGGGCATGGCTGCACCGGCGCCGAAGGAGGCGAACACCGCCGCTGCCGGCAAACCGGAGGCTCAACCTGACGTGGCCGCAAAGGGCGATGTCGGGGCGGCAGGCAAGGAAAAGGTGAGCGACGGCGTAACTCTGACTCCCGAACAGGTGCGGAAATTGGGAATCGTCGCCCAGGAGGCTGCGGCCACGAAGTACACGCCGGAGAATGCCGGTTACGGCGTCGTCGTCGTGCACGAGGCCATCGCCACCGCAGTGGCCGAACTGGTGACCGCGCAAGCTACGGAACGACAGAGTCAGTCGATGTTATCGCGGACCAAGCGGCTGTCGGGAACGCCCGGTGCCATGTCGGCCGATGTCGAGGAGGCGGCCGCTCATCAGGCCGCGGTCGATACCGCCGCCCTGACATTGACGACGCAGAAACTGTCATCGACGTTCGGGCTGAATCCGCCGTGGAAGATCGGCGCGAACGACGCCATCCTGCGGGAGCTCGCGAGCGGACGCATCAAATTATTGCGCGTCACGTTTCCGCTGGGCGCGCTGAGCGGCGGAGCTCCCGCGAGTTTGCGTGCCACGCGCATCGGTGCCGCCGCGGCGGATCGAGGCTGGATGACACATGTGGTTTGGGACGCGCCAGCCGACGCAAGCGTCCCGGGGCGAAGTTTTTTCGCTCTCCTCAAAGGCAGCGATGCCGGAGAAGGAGAGCGGTTGATGGTTTGGGCGCCCGTCGGCGAGGCGGTTTCGGGTGCGATAGTACCCGCGGCGGCGGTGGTGATGAGCGAGGGCAAGTATTGGTGCTATGTCGAGAAGAAGCCCGGCAACTACGTCAGGGCCGAAATCGATACCGGGACACTCACCGCCGAGGGCTACTTCGTCACGGACGGGGTCATGGCGGGCGATAAAGTTGTGCTCACAGCCGCGGGCCAGTTGCTGGCGAAAGAATCAAACTCGGATTCGGAGCCGGATTAGCCACGATGCGCGCCCTCGTAACACTGTGCGTACGTCATTTCGGCGCGGTAACGGCTCTCACCCTATTGGCATTGATCCTCGGGTGTTGGGGAGCGCTGCGATCGCCGCTGGATGTGTTTCCCGAATTCGTCCCGTCCCAGGTCGACATTCAAACGGAAGCGCCCGGATTCGCCCCGCAGCAGGTCGAAGAACTAGTCACCAAACAGATTGAAAACGCGGTCAACGGCGCATCGGGACTCGCGACGTTGCGCTCCGAGTCGATTCCAGGTCTCTCCGTAGTGACGATCACGTTTGCGGACGGCGTCGACGTGCACGTCGCCAGGCAGGGAATCTCGGAGCGCCTCTCCGAGTTGGGCAGCAGCTTACCCTCCGGTGTCGGGACGCCGAAGCTCTCTCCCTTGGTCTCGAGCACCATGGATTTGCTGAAGATCGGCCTGTTGTCCGATAAGGTCGACGCTTACACGTTGCGCGATACTGCCGATTGGATACTCAAGCCCCGGCTCCTTGCGGTACCCGGTGTCGCGCATGTCATCGTTTTCGGCGGCGATGTCAGGCAAATCCAGATTCTCCCCGACATGCAGAAGCTGGCGAGCTTCGGCATCACTCTTAACGATGTGTCCGATGCCGCGCGCGCAGCGCTGCCGCTGCGCGGCGCGGGGTTCATCGATCTTGCCGCTCAACGCGTACTCCTCCGGTCCCCGACCCCCGCACCGGATCTAGGGCCGATAAGCCAGGCCGTGGTCACCGTTCGCAACGGCACGCCGATACTGCTGCGTGATATTGCGGAAGTGAAGATCGCGCCGGCGCTTCATTCCGGCGATTCGCTGATCATGGGAAAACCCGGCGTCTTGATGTCGCTCGCGAGCCAGTACGGCGCCAATACGTTGACGGCGACCCTGGCGGTGGAGAAGGCCCTCGCCGACCTGACGCCTGCATTGAAGAGCCGGGGAATCACGCTTTACCCGGAACTGCATCGTCCCGCGAATTTCATCGAACGCGCCCTAGGAGATCTGAAGGAATCGCTGGTCATCGCGGCGGTGCTGATTCTCGCCGTTCTATATTTATTCCTGCGCGACTTCCGAGCCGCACTCATCGCGTTTACCGCCATACCGCTGTCATTGCTGGCGGCGATCGCAGTGCTCGACCGCATGGGCCTCACCCTCAACACGATGACACTCGGCGGCTTTGCCGTTGCACTTGGCGTGTTGGTCGACGATGCCATCATCGGCATCGAGAACATCCTACGGCGATTGCGCGAGAACGGGCAGCTGCCGCAGCCCAAGCCGCGTCTCGAGGTCGTCAAAGAGGCTTCTCTGGAAGTGCGCGGGCCGGTCATTTATGCCACCGCGGTGGTCATCGCGGTGTTCCTCCCCGAATTGTTCACTTCCAGCGTGCAGGGTCATTTTGTCGGCCCCTTGGCATTGGCATTCATTTTCGCGGTGGTGGCATCGCTGCTGGTGGCGATGACATCGACCCCGGCATTGTGCGCGTTGCTGCTGCACAGTCACGACGCAAAGCCCGAGGCGGGGTGGCTGCGCCGCATCAAGCTCTGGCAGGATCACGCGGTGCACGGCGTCGGTGCACATTTCAGGCTGGTCGCCGGCATACTATTGGTCATGGTGATCGCTGCGCTTGGCACCCTGCCGTTCGTCGGCGGGACTTTCATGCCGGACTTTCGCGAAGGGCACTTCGTCTTGCAGGTCTCCAGTTCCATCACCGGCACGTCGCTCGACGAAATGCTCAATCTGGGCAAGCGTATCAGCGCCGATGTGCTGGCACTACCCTATGTGCGGAGCATCGAACAACAAATCGGCCGCGCGGAGCTTGGCGAAGATACATGGGGTCCGCATAGGAGCGAATTTCACGTCGAACTTAAGGCCGATGCGACCGTGGATCAAGGCGCGGCCCAGCAGCAACTGCGTGGAATCCTGGAGCAGTATCCGGGCATTCAGAGCGAGGTGGTTACCTTTCTCGGCGATCGCATCAGCGAGAGCCTGAGCGGCGAAACGGCGCAAGTGGCGGTCAAAGTATTCGGAGACGATCTCGATGCTATTGAAGGAAGCGCCGACAAAATCGTCGCCGCTCTGGGCAAGGTTACGGGTATCGTCGATTTGCAGTTCAAGCGTCAGACTGGGACGCCGACGATCTCGATCCAAGTGATTCCGGAGGCGCTCGCAGCAACCGGTCTCAAGGTGCAGGACGTGCTCGATACGATCGAGTCCGCTTATGCGGGCAAGATCGTCGGTCAGACGTTCCAAGGCACCCGCACCGTCGGTGTCGTGGTATTGTTGCCTGAGAAATTCCGGCATCAACCGACGAGATTGGCGCAGATCATGATCGCAAGCCCTCTCGGCCCAGTACCCTTGTCCCAAGTTGCCCGCGTGAGCCCGACTCAAGACCGCTACAGCATTGAACACGACGGCGGACAACGGCGTGTAAGCGTCACGTTCAACGTAAAAGGTTCTTTGCAAGACATCGTGCAGCAGGCTCAGCAGGCGATCACGCAAAAGGTCAAACTGCCGAACGGGGTATTCGTCGAATTCAGCGGCGCGGCGGCGGCCGAAGCGCAGACTCGCCTGGAACTGTTCATGTACTCCGGGCTGGCGCTCGCATTGATCGTGATGATTTTGTTCATGTCGTTCCATTGGCGGGCGAATAGTTGGCTGGTCCTGGCGAACCTGCCATTTAGCTTGATCGGCAGTGTGCTTGCGATCGCCGTCACGGGAATCGGTTTATCGCTCGGAACCGTGGTCGGACTGGTCACTGTGTTCGGCGTCAGCGCCCGCAATGCGATCTTGCAACTGGCGCATTACGAACATTTGGTGGAAGTGGAAGGCGCACCCTGGAGTTTGGCCGTCGTGATCCGGGGCGCGAACGAAAGGCTGGTGCCCATTCTGATGACAGCGGCGGTCACGGCCTTGGGGCTCGCGCCGCTCGCCGTCGGAATGAATCGCCCGGGTCAAGAGATCGAAGGGCCGATGGCTGTGACAGTGCTGGGGGGGCTGCTTTCTTCCACGCTATTGAACCTTTTCGTGTTGCCGGCATTGGCGCATCGATACGTGCGTATCCGTTAAGCGGCCCGCAGCGCCGCATCCTTTCTCCTCATGAAGCTGCTGTTGATCGAGGATGATCTTGAGCTTGCCAAGTCCTTGGTCGAGCGCTTTCGTGAACAGGGATATGTCACTGATCATGTGAGCGACGGAACCACGGGCCTGCGTGAGGGTCTGCGCGGAGATTACAGTGCGATCATTGTTGATCGAATGCTTCCCGGCATGGACGGCCTGGAACTGGTAAGGGCGCTGCGTCATGAGAGGTCGACGCCCGTGATCTACCTGACTACCATGGGCGGAATCGACGATCGCGTGCAGGGCCTCGAGGCCGGCGGCGACGATTATTTGGTGAAACCTTTCGCCTTTGCGGAATTGCTGGCGCGTATTCGCGTCATGACCCGCCGCACCGCACAGGTATCCCCGAAATTATCCGCGGGTTTCATAGAAATGGACCTGGTGCAGCGTACGGTTGTGCGGGAGGGCCGGCCAATAGTTCTTACACCTCAAGAGTTTCGTCTGTTGGAGTACATGTTGCGAAACGCCGATCGACTGGTTACAAGAAAGATGCTTCTGGAGAGTGTCTGGGATATTCATTTCGATCCGCACACCAGCATCGTCGAGAGTCATCTCAGCCGTCTGAGGACGAAGCTCAACAGCGGCTTCGAGGTAGATGCGATACAAACCGTTCGAAGCGTCGGATATCGGCTGCTTGCGTCCAACTAGAGTCATCAAGTCGGATGTCTTTCGCCTCGCCGGACTGTTCGCGCTCCTGTTCCTCGCGCTAACCGGAATACTGGTTTGCACCGTTCTTTGGATCGTCGAAGGAGCCCAAAGAGCTGCGATCACCAGTGCGAATGACGCTGACATTTCGACGATTCTTAACGGTTTTCGCGACGAGGGACTGCGGGAAGCCATTGAAGTCATCAGACAAAGACTGGGGTCCCCGAGCGTCAGGTATGTGATGCGTCCCGACTGCTACATCGTGATCCAAGATGAGCGACAACAAAAGCTGGCAGGAAACTTAGCGGCTCTGCCTGTTCGGCTTGGCGTTGTTACGATCAGCCGGCCGGATGGGTCGGACAGGCACCTGGGATCCACGCCCATCGTGGGGCGCGGGATCGAAATCACCAAGGGAATCTATCTTTTTGTGGGCCGCGATACGAAAGTCTTGGAAGCCACGCGCGAGCGAATATTGCAAGCGTTTATGTGGGTCGTACTTGGCGCGTTTACTATCGCACTAGCCGTTGGCCTATATCTGGGATCGCGACTCATGCAGCGGGTAGACGCCATTGCGCAAACTTGCAAGAGCATCGCAGCGGGCCGCCTCGACGAGCGCATACCGGTCCTCGGCCGCCAAGACGAATGGGATCGCCTCGCCGAAGCGATTAACGAGATGCTGCATCGGATCTCGGCGCTCTTGGAGAACTTGCGCCAAGTATCGAGCGACGTTGCCCATGATCTTCGCACGCCGCTTGCTCGTATGCGAAATCGGTTAGAGGAAGCCCGAGCGAAATCCACGAATGTTTCCGACTATTCTGCAGCTGTCGGGACTGCGATCGACGACACGGATCAACTCCTCACGATGTTCGCTGCGTTGCTGCGGATATCACAAGTGGAGGCCGGGGCGCGACTCGAAACTTTCTCAACAGTGTCGTTGTCGGATGTCTTGGAGAACATTTATCAAATGTACCTGCCGGTCGCCGAGGATTGCCAGCATTTAATCACATCCGCGATTGAAGAAGACATTTACGTTCGCGGCGACGCGGAGCTTCTGACTCAGATGTTCAGTAATTTGGTCGAGAACGCAATACGTCACACGCCTGAACATACCCGCATCCATATAGCGCTCAGGCGCGAAAATGGGAGTATTGAGGCATCCATAGCCGACGATGGGCCAGGTGTGGATCCGGGTGAGCGCGAAAAAGTGTTGAGGCGCTTCTACAGAGCCTCCAGCAGCCGCTCGATGGAAGGCAATGGATTGGGCCTGGCGCTTGTCGTTGCGATTACGGAGCTCCACCACGCAAAGCTCACGCTGTCGGATGCGAATCCGGGGCTGCAAGTTAAATCGGCGTTTCCGAACAACTGGGACGAGTGAGCGTCGTGAAGCACCGTGTTGCTCGATTGGCCGCGCGCCCCATCCAATGGTGACATAGCTCACCCTCTATCCTATTTGACCTCGCCCATCTGGCGCAGTAGCGGGGTAATTGTGAGCCCCTGCACGAACACTGAAAAGGCCACTACCGCAAAGGTGATCGTGACGATGGCATCGTGTTGCGCCAGATCCGCCGGCAGGGCCAGTGCGAGAGCCAACGCCAACGCGCCCCGCAGACCACCCCACACCAGGATATGTTGGTGCTGAGGCGGAACTTTTAGCGAACTGCCGGCGAACAGGGCGCATAACGGATAGATGGCAGCCGCCCGCCCTAACGTGACGAGCGCGATGCCCACCCCCACCGGTATCCACAGGCCGCCGAAATGCTGCTGCGCTTCTTGCACGCCGATCAAAATAAAGATCAACGAATTGGCAAGAAAGGCCGCGTACTCCCAAAAGGTCTCCAACGCTTGGTGCCCGGTACCGGACATCCCTACGACGCCACGATTGTTGCCGACGACGAGTCCGGCTGTCATTGCGGCGATGACGCCCGAACAATGATATCTCTCGGCCAACAGAAAAGAGCCGTAGGCGGCGATGGTTGTCAGCGTGATCTCAACCAAGGGATCCGCAGCTCGGCCTGCCAGGAACATCAAGCCGGCGGCGACGGCAGCTCCCACCAGAGCGCCCCCGCCGACCGCCAACAGCAAGGTTCCGCTGAGCGACAGGGCGTCGGTATGGCCGCCTGCGAGAACACTCAACACGGCAACGAAGGCGACTGCGGCCGTGCCGTCGTTCAGGAGACTTTCCGTTTCGATCAGCAAGCGAAGGCGCCCTTGAACACCCGCCTCTTTAAACGTCGCGATGACCGATACGGGATCGGTGGCAGCAATCAATACGCCGAAGAGAATCGCGCTGCCCCGGTCCCACCCGAACGCGTAATGCATGCCGGCTGCGGTGACTGCGGCGGCCAACAGCACGCCCACTGTGGCCAGCAGCATTACCAACGGTAGGTCTCGTTTGAACCGTCGCCAATTGATGCACAAAGCCGCTTCGAAGACCAAAGGCGGCAAGAAGACCGAAAAGATCAGATCCCTCGATAGGTGCAAATGCAATTGCACTTGCAAAAAGGAAAGCGCCATACCGGCGAGAACCAGGCCGACCGTGTAGGGCAAGTGTAGACGTCGCGTCAGAATGGCGACCAAGGCGGCGACGAACAGCAGAAAACCCAGTTGTGCTAGGCCCGATTCCACAGCAGATTCCTCAATGATCACGCGCAGGGGCGTACCATAGCAATCTCAGCAGCGAACCAGTGGATTTTCTCGCGACGCGCGCCTCAAGTACACGCCGGTATCGTCATTACGATCCTTTTCGACGACGCGATCCGCAAACCAGGCCAACGATCACCAAAGTGAAGGCCAATATGCGCAGCAAGGACTGTAGATGGCCAAATTCGAGCGCCGGACTGAGCGTGATCAGACAGATCCAATTACACGCCATGATGCAAAAGGCGATGCCGAGGATTCCCAGGAACCGCTCGCCGCTGCCCATCCAGCGCGACAGCAACAACAGCCCGATGAATGAACTCTCGACAGCAAGCGCGCTGACCATAAAGAGTCTCACTCCGGCGGACCCCGCCAATCCCAAATGAGCCCGTAGATGAAGGCCGTCATTCCGGCAAGCGCTGCAGCGGCGCGCCACATGAAGAAGTCACCGCCACGATGCAGAATATCGTCAAGATAAATCAAGATGTTATTGACCGCCAGGCCCATAAAACACAGCGTCGCCCACCTCAGAAATTTCGAGCCGTTTGCGAGATATTGTTGCAGGCTAAAGGCGGCACATGCCACGCTGACCAATGCGCAAAGGGCATACATTGTCTGAATCATCGTTGTCGACTTTGCGTGACCGGGCATTAAGTCCACAGGCGACCTTCGCTCCCGGAATAACTCACGCTTGCGGGAGTGTCCTCGACCAATTACATTGGTCTCAATATTTATCCAAGTTAGAGTAATCGAAATGTACCTAAAGGTACACCATGGCGCCGCGGACAGCGCGTCAGCGGAAGTGGCGTGACCTCCCCTGGAGTCGAGGGTACCGCGCCAAGGTCAGAACAGACCCAGCTATCCGTGCCGCATTGGATATGGCGAATTCGGTTGGGGACCAGCGCACTGTGCGTCGGACTGGCTGCAGCGTTGTTTGCAAAGCCAGCCGACCTCGCGCAATGGCTCTTGGGGCGCGTCATTGAGCAGTCGCAGTTTTGGCAGTATCAAGATTGATTTCCGCGCCGTTGTGCCAGACACTGGCACTGCGATATGTGCGGTGAGCCGCATTCATCCACTCAAAGGGGCAAGAGAGCTGTCGTGAGCAACAAACTGCGCGGGAACTCCAAGAAATCGCGTGCGCCAAAGGCCGGCGTGACGATTGACAGGCGCGACGACTTCGAACTGCAGACCTTGCAGAGCTTTCGCATGATCTTTGGCTCCGCCCGTAGTCACGATGCGGAGATCCGGCAATCCGCGGGGATACCCGGTGCACAGCTATGGGCGCTGTCGGAGATCGCACGCTGCGAAGGGATGAGCGTCAATACCCTGTCGGAGCGTATGGCTTTGCACCAGACGACCGCCAGCAATTTAGTGAATGCGCTCGTGGAACGCAAATTGATTCGGCGCGCGCGCGATTGCGCTGACCAGCGAATCGTTCGATTGCACGTGACCGCCGACGGAAAGCGACTGCTCTTGAAGGCACCCGGACCTTATGCTGGATTGCTCGTGGACGCATTGCGTCACCTTAATGCTGGCCAGCTGACAAAACTTCATCAGAGTCTGGATATGTTGGTAAAGGTGTTGCGTCGCAGGGCCGAGAACGCCGCGGGCGAACCGCTGCTTGGCTTATGACGTCGGCGTGGGGACACGATCGTCTTCGACCCGAGCGCTGCAGCCTGATCTCGCCTAACCGGCGCTCAAAACGATAGAATTACTTGGCCGCCATCGCTGGTGAGGGCAGTTGCAACGTCAAGTCGGCTGCCGCGACCTCGGCTTTGGATTTGGCTGCTAATATGGCCTTATCCCAAAGGCCGCCGGCTTCGGTCAAGTGGCGGACTTCCTGAACATGCGATTGATCTTCTTTAGGGAATCTTCCGGCTTGTCTACCATTAGCAGATATATTATATTGTAACAAATATGTCTGCCATTATTTAATTAAGCATCTTTCATGAAGAACCTGCCAAGTCAATTTGTCCGGGTGGCTCGTGAACTGGGGCCGCCCCGCATGCTAATCGTGGCGTGCGGCATCGTGATGCTGGCCGCTTGTGCGGCCGCGCGTGTCCCGCCCCTGGTTGCCGGCGCGGCACAGGTGGAGAAGATAACCGCGGAAGAGGGTCTGGCTTGCAAGTACCTGCGAAACGTCGCATTCGTTGCCAAGTTGAAGGGAATCGGCAAGAGTTACGAGGTGCTGCACCAGGCGGGAGAAAACGGATTGCGCAATGCGGTGGCTGGCATCGGCGGGAATGCGTTCGTGGACACACGCATGGACGCTGATGGGTGGGGGCGCATCGATTATTCGGGCCAAGCTTTCCAATGCTCGAAGCAGGTTGCTGCTAGTTATGGGTTTACAGGACGGTCATGGCATTGAGCTGTCGCTGTTAGCGCTCTGCCGGGCCCGCGCAGGCGCGATAGATAGTCGGCTACGGCGCAGATTTCACCTTCGTCGAAATTGCGGATGAATATGATCAACTCCTTGTCGACGTTCCGAGGCCCGAACGGAAGAACCGGGGAGCACAAGCAACATCCGGGCAACCAACGCCCATGGCATGCTCGAGCTGCGGCACACTGAAGCTGTATTAACTTGTGACACCGAACAGAGGAGGGATCGCATGGGATCCCCGGTGACGCTGCTAATGTCGAGCTTCGTCAAATTGCTTTGAATCCGTCAGCTCCGCTGTGCTACCAAGGCGGGCTGCGTAATCTGCAGCGGCATCCTTTTGCGCATCGTTCATGCCGCGAAGCGCGCTGGTCATCTCGGGCGGCGCGAGATCCAGATGCAATTCCGCGGCTGCATCAATTTGACGCCTCAAATAGGGGTAATGCTGTCCGGCGATACGCGGAATGCGATTGGTGGCTTCGCCTGCGCCCCCCACACCGTGACAGGCGGCACAAATATGGGTGTAGGTTTCCTGGCCCACTCTCAGGTGAGCTCCGGATCCGAGTACCGGCTTGGGATTCGGCGCCAGCGCCGATAGATAGCCGGCAAGAACGTCGATGTTCCTCTGCTCCTTGAATTTGGGGTGAGCGGACACGACTTGCATGGCGGTATCAACGCGCGCGCCGTCGCGGAACATGGCAAGTTGCTTGGTCAAGTAACGCTTCTGCTGGCCCGCAAGATTGGGGATCAGGCCGTCAGGTGAGCCCCATGCACTGGGTTGGTGACATACCACGCAAGGAGCGTATAGCCGCATTCCACTTTCGTTCGTATCCGCAGCCTGCGCTGCGGATACGATTCCGAGAACCAACAGTGCAAGACCTGCCACCGCGCCAAACCCAGCATTTTGAATCTGCATGAGGGTTAGGATAGTCGAATCGTGACTACCAGCGCGAGAGGGGAATTACCTATTAGTCCGCCGGATGCACTGAGGTGAAGTGTTCCGGTGCCCACCCGTGATCCCTGCGAAGGGTATCGTCAACACATCGCCTTAAGGACCCAGCACAGCAGCGCCCTCGAACCGGCCGGCACGGAGGTCGACGAGTGCCTGGTAGGCGCTCTGCAGCGGGTCCGCCGTGGTATGGGTGACGTCCGACACCTACGAATGTTCTTGACCCGCGCACCCAGCGAATGGTAAGCAACACATACAAATATCCAGGGGAGACAGACGCATCATGTCGATTAAATACTACCATGCCGAACCCGTAGCCAATTCGCTGAAATCCCTGATTCCGCTGATCGAGAAGGGATTGCCCTACCAGAGCATTTACGTCGATTTGCATCGTTTCGAGCAGCATTCGGACTGGTTCGTTGCGATCAATCCCGAAGGCCAGGTACCCGTGCTCGATCACGACGGCTGCATCATTACGCATACCACCGTCATCAACGAGTATCTGGAGGATGTGTTTCCCGACGTGCCGCTGCGGCCCCGCGACCCGCTGGGCGCTGCCCGGATGCGCTATTGGAACAAGTACATCGACGAGCACGTCACGAATCATGTGTCGATGCACGGCTGGCACAGGATGGTGGGCATCATCGCGCGCAACATCGACAGCGGCGAGTTCGAGCAACTGATGGAGAAGATACCGTTGCCGGATCAACGCACGAAATGGCAGACCGCACGCTCGGGCTTCAGTGAGGCTGATCTTGCCAATGCGACGGCGAAAATCATCTACGCGGTCGACAAAGTGGAAAAGCAATTCGGTGAAACCGCGTGGATCGCGGGCAGCGACTATTCGCTGGCCGACATCAACTTCTATTCGCACTGCGGCATGATGGTAGAGCGCATGTTTCCCGAGTTGGAAATCGCCAAGCGCTGCCCGCGCCTGGTGGACTGGCGGGAGAAGATGACGGCGCGTCCGGCGGTGGCGAAGGCGCTCAAGGGGGAGGATCGCACGGCACCGGGCCTGCGCACTTGGACCGGGCACGCCCGGTAAGCGCGGCCGGTCGACGGCGGCCCGTGGACGTTGGCCGTGGCCGGGCTAAGAATTCTCGTTTACGCCGCCAGTCCGATGTCCTTGGCATCCACCCAGTTGCCGTGCAGACCGAAGCGCATGCGGATCGGAATGTTGATGGTGGCGATGGGTCCCTTGGCGATCTCGAGCGCGTCGAACAGCAAGAGCTCGCTGCGATGTTCCTCGAGGCGGTTACAAATCTGCACGATCCAGCCGTCGCCCTCGGGCGCCGTCTTGCTGCGCGGGATGAAACAGGCTTCTTGCAGGCTTGAAACCGGGCCGCACCACCAATGCTGCTCCGCTCCCGTGGTCAAATCCTTGTGGAGCAAGCAATTCATCAACAGGCCTCCGGCGCTTCCGCCGCGCAGCTCCACCGGACGCTGCATGTCCATCTCCAGCAGCCAACCGTGGCGGTAGGGTAGGCCGGCAAACCGGTCATCGATGCGGGGAAACTCCGCCGCCGTTTCGGTGAGCCTCCGGATGGCGGCGAACTCGGTGGATTTCGATCCCATGTCTACTGTCCATCGCGTCAGGTAGCTCATCGCTTCCTTGCCGTTGAACGGTGCGCCGTGCACATCCGGGAAGAACGGGAACATGTTGTTCTTTGCTTCCGCGGTGTCGAAGTGGATTCTCTTGCCTTCTTGATGCGCGTTCAACACGTGACTTGCAAAACAATTGTCGCGTTTGAACCAGCGAATATCGCGCGCGTCCTGTGCCGTGCGCCTCGGCAGCACTCCTAGATACACGGGCAGGGTGGTATCGAAGCCGAAGTGCGGCAGCCCCTTCCTCAGCCGGTCCCAGTTTCCGATCGAGGGCACGATGTGGAAGAGGGCGTAATCTTCGGTGATGGCAAAATCATGCAT
Source organism: Gammaproteobacteria bacterium (assembly GCA_040004115.1). Lineage (GTDB taxonomy): Bacteria > Pseudomonadota > Gammaproteobacteria > Steroidobacterales > Steroidobacteraceae > Bog-1198. The sequence continues at coordinate 24,641 of JBDUBO010000007.1, forward strand.
CATGCAATAGTAGGGTGCCTTGAACCATAACTCGCGGATCAGCTCACCGGCGGGCGTGATCTCGTAATACGCGCAGTCGTCGCTGCACAGGCCGGAGGAGGCGTAACCGAAAGCGATCATGTTGCCCGTCTGAGGGTCGATTTTAGGGTGGGCCGTGAATGTCTGGCCCGTCATTTTGCCGCCGAACCAGGTATATCCTTCCGTTTCCATGGTCACTGGATTCATGACCAGCGCCGGGGAGTCCTCCTTTAGCGCATACAGCTTGCCGCCATAAATCCAAGCATTGGTATTCGCGGTGCCGCGAATCTTCCCCTTCACGGATTCATCGTCGGTCAGAGGATTGCGATAGGCACCAAACAATCCCTTGCCGGCGGCATTTTCCAGCTTCCATTTGTCCGTTTGCGCCCAGCGTTGTCGGAAGTCGCATTCGCCGTCGTGAAAGTGGAATCGGGTGATCATGCCGTCGCCGTTGAAGGCAATATCATCGCCGAGCCGCGGCGGAAACTGCGGGTCGGGCTGAACTCGGTAAAATGCGCCGTTCAGCTCTTTTGGAATCGTGCCCTGATGGGCCAGACGTAGAATGTCTGCTTCGACGCGAGAGGGGGTGTTGAAGCCGGTAAAGCTGAACGTGTCAGGGAAATGACCCATATCGGTGCTCCCCTCGGTTTTGTAAGTTACACTAACAATTATAACAAGGTTATTCGATGCCAAAACAAAAAGAAATCGTCGCCATCACCACAACGCATGTGAATGGGGATGAAGATATCGGCGAAATTCGCAACATCGTTGGTTTTCATATTCGATTGGCGCATGGCGCCGTGTATCGGCATTTCAGCGAACGGTTTGCGCACATTGATCTCACGCAAAAACAGGTGTCGGTGCTTTGGCTGGTGGGGGATCATTCCGATATCGCGCAGGCCGATCTCGCGAAGCGCATGCGCATGGACCGTGCCACCACCATGGCCATCGTCAACCGATTGGAGTCTCGAGGTTACTTGGTTCGCGGCAAATCCAAGAGCGACGGACGCAAGCAAACCTTGAACCTCACCGCTGCAGGACGCAAGGCACTTCGTACCTCCAAACAGGCGATTCAGCAGCACGAGCAATGGCTTAAATCGCGCTTTTCCAGGAAAGAAACGCACAAACTAATCGAGCTGCTGAGCCGGATTCACGAGTAGGCGTTCAACTCCGTCGAAACGCGTGGCGGTCAAGCGTCCTCGAATCCTTCGCGCGCGCGGCTGTTGTCGATCAGGACAGGATTGCCGGTCACGGGATGCGGATAGTGAAATGCAATCGTGTCCGTGGCAGGCCAGAGACGGGGCGTCGGCGTGATGAGCATATCGGGGCCGAGCGGATCCTGCGGATAGGTGGTCTTCGCCATCGGAATGAAATCGATGGGCGTTTTCTGCCAGCCTTCGGCGAAGCTGCCGTGCCAGAACGGAAAGTAGCGCAGCACTTTGATCTTCCAGACACCGTTGTCGCGAATGTAGTCGTTCTCGTAGATGCCGCCCTCCCACCAGGCGCGCGGCTCACCCTTGGCGCTTTGGTGCAAGCCGGCCTGCATCATCGAGCGGCCGCGTAGCTGCGCGGTCTTGCGGTCGGGCGCAACGTCGATGACCATCTGCAATTGCGGGTGATCGAGCAGCCAGCCGTAGCGCGGACCATTGTGACCTTGCGTGAAATTCTTCTGAAAACGCTCGATGTACAGACGCCGCACTCCAGCCTTCCCCTTGTAAATGCCTCCAAGGAACCAGACGTCGCCGTCATCCGCAAACAAATCGACCACTTCGTTGTATTGCGTCTTGTCGATGAAGTAGCCGTAGGTGTACTGAATACGGCGGATTAGATGGATGTCCTGTTGGATCGCCAGTTCGTTTTCGAGCTTTTCGATCCGGGCTGTCAATGTAGCAATAGCGTCCATGGAATTCTCCGTATCTTCGTATCGATCATGACCCAGCGCGCCCGACGGCGACTCGTCGAGCGCGAACGCCGACCCTGCTCTTTATTGTATGTATTGCATACCAAAATAACCAGCAGTTCGACAACCGCGAAAGCTGACGCGAATGCTTGCGGCCGCCGCGTCTGCCGGTCGGCGGCGCTATTTCGACAGATCCGTGAACAGCGACAGGAAATAATCGATGGACGGGGGAATGTTGGCAAGGGGGGCACGCTCGTTGAGACCGTGGCTGAATCGATCGGTGGTCTTGATGAACAAGGGGCTCACGCCATAGCTAGGCACGCCTTCATGGCGGAACCACATGCTGTCGCTGGCACCCGCCGACATCGACGGAAACACGGGAACGCCGGGATAGTCAATGCGAATCGCCTTGGTGACTGCGGCCAGCAGATCCTGCCGGATCGGCGATGCATCGGTCATGACGCTGCCTTGCGAAACATCCTTGAAATGAATGACGGGGTCGGCTGCCACTCTCTGAAGCTCCGCCATGATCTCGGCGGGCGGGTGGCCCGGAAAGATCCGGCAGTTAATATTGGCCGTTGCCCGCTGCGGCAACGCATTCTGTGCGTGACCGCCGTTTATCATGGTTGTAACGCAGGTGGTGCCGATACGGCCCACCAATGAAGGATTGGCGCGTAGTACCGCAACCGCACGGGCATCGCCGGGATCTGCGACGAAATCACGCATGGCGGCGGCGGTCCGCGGCTCTTCGTGGCGCGCGGCTTCGGTAAAATAGCCACGAGTGATGTCATTGAGCTCAGGCTTGAATTGGTAGCCGCCGATCTTCACCAGGCCGGCGGCCAGTTGCGTAATGGCGTTGTCCTCGCGCGGCGCCGAGCTGTGGCCTCCGGGGTTGGTGACCGACAATTCGAAGTCGGCGTAGGTCTTTTCGGCACCCTGCCAGGTCAGGTATGCGGGTTTGCCGTCCTTGTCGAGCAAGCCCCCGGCGCCGTCGATGTTGAGTACCAGCTCGGCATTCGAGAATTGCTTCGCAATGATTGCGGAGGTCTTCATCGTGGTTTCTTCGTCGCCCGAGAATTCCAGAATGATCTCACGCTTGGGCTTGTAGCCTTGTCGTTTGAGCTCCAACAGCGCCGCAATGGCGAGCGTGTCGTCTAGCTTCATGTCGCTGGCGCCGCGGCCGAAGAGGAAGCCGTCTTCGAGCACCGCGGTGAACGGGTCGCGTTGCCAGTCTGCGGGTATGGCTTCGACGACGTCCATGTGACCGGAAATCACCAGCGGCTTGAGCTTGGAATTGCTTCCCGGCCAACGAGCGATAAGATAGGCGGTGTCGTCCACCGGGGCGATCGTGACGTCCCCGTCGCGATAGCCGCCGGCGAGCAGCGCGGACTTGAACAGGGCGGCCACTTCGGGAGCCTGGTTGCCGGGGCCGCGCACCGAGCGCAACGCGATTGCCTGCTTCGCGAGATCGAGCGCTTGTCGTTCTGCCTGTGCATGGCTTGCGGACGCGGCGTGAAGCACCATGGGAAAACTTGCCAAGATGACCACGGACCCTATCCAGTGACGCACGCAATTCTCCAGCCAGTTCACAATGCACCCCCGCCGGTTCATAAGGGGGCCAATGATACCGCCAATCGCAGGCCGCAAGCTGCGGCCTTACGATCTACCGCGAAGGATGCAGGGAATTCTTTATACTGCGGGCGGGCCCGATTAATGGAGGTCTCAAACGTGCGAACCACTCTTGTCACGCCGCGAACGGCGCCGCGATTTATCTACACACTGACCATTCCGAGGTGACGGCAGAACCGACTCGCCATGCGCGTGCTTGTGGTTGAAGACGACGAGATGATTGCCCATGGCCTGCAGACCGGGCTTCGACAAGGCGGTTTTGCCGTCGATCGGGTGGGTGACGGCAACAGCGCCGCCGCCGCGCTCAAGACATCGACCTTCGATCTCGTATTGCTGGATCTTGGCCTGCCGAAGCTCGACGGAATCGATGTGCTGCGGCAGTTGCGCAAGCGCAGCGATGCGACTCCCGTTATCATTCTTACGGCCCGCGACGAAATCCAGAATCGTATTGCCGGGCTGGACGCCGGCGCCGACGATTATATCGTCAAGCCATTCGATCTCGATGAGGTGACGGCCCGAATACGTTCCGTGCTGCGCCGGGCGGCGGGACGCGGTGATCCCGCTATCGTGTATGGCGACCTGAGGTTGGATCCCGTCACCCGTACGGTGCGGCGCGACGGTGCGCTCGTCGCATTGTCGTCGCATGAATTTGCGGTGTTGGAGGCACTGCTGCAGCGTCCAGGCGCAGTCTTGTCGCGCGCTCATCTTGAAGGCCGGTTATACGGCTGGGACGAACACATCGGCAGCAACGCGGTCGAAGTCTATGTGCACGGACTACGGCGCAAACTCGGCAGCGACGCCATTCGGACGCTGCGCGGAGTCGGTTACTTTTTGCCCAAGCCATGAAATCCATTCGCGCGCGACTGCTGGCGGCGTTGATTATTCTAATGGCCTTCGTCTCGGTGCTCGACGCGGTCATCACCTATCGTCGTGTGTTGAGCGAAACGTCGATTTTGTTCGATTATCAGCTGCGGCAGATGGCGCTATCGCTGCGCAGTCAGATTTCGCTGGCGCCGCGAATCGAAGTGCCGCCGGATCAAGGCGACACGGACTTCGTGGTGCAGATCTGGGACAGTTTTGGGGCGCGCACGTATTTGTCGCGTCCCGGTCTGCCATTAATCAATCAGACGGTGCTGGGATATGCCGATATGCAATTGCGGGGCGAAGCTTGGCGCGCCTACGGACTGCAGACGGCGGACGGTGTGATTCAGATCGCACAACCGGTTCGGGTGCGTGAAGCTCTGGCGCGAGCGACGGCGGTGCGCGTAACCGTCCCGCTGATTTTACTTCTTCCCATGTTGCTCATTGCAGTCGCCTGGAGCGTCCGGCGCGGTCTGCAGCCGCTGGAATACCTGACGGCGGAGGTTCAGCGTCGCGACGTGCGCAGTCTGAAGCCGCTTGGCGAGCATAATCTGCCCCGGGAAATTGCGCCGCTGGTGGGCGAACTGAATCGATTGCTGGCGCGACTGCGCGACGCGTTCGGCGTGCAGCGCGCCTTTATTTCCGATGCGGCGCACGAGTTGCGATCACCGCTTACCGCCTTGCGCCTGCAGCTTCAGTTGCTCGAACGCGCGGTGGACGAAGCGGCGCGCCTCGAGGCACGCACCCGCCTTGGCGCTGCCATCGAGCGGGCAATTCATTTGGTGGAACAGCTGCTCGCCTTGGCGCGCAGCGAGCCTGAAGAGAGTGCCGGCGACTTTGGCCGCGTGGATTTAGCGGAGATTGCCGCCGCCGCCATCACCGATACGCATGACCTGGCGCAGACTCGCCATATCGACTTGGGGCTGGATGCCGCACCCAATGTCTGGGTTCAAGGCGACGCAGAGGCTCTGCGGATTCTGGCGCGCAATCTGGTCGACAATGCCGCGCGCTACACGCCGCCGTATGGGTCGGTGCATGTGCGCTGCCGCGGCAACTCCGAGGGCGTCCTGCTGGAGGTTACCGATACGGGCCGCGGCATCGCTGCGGCGGATCGGGACAGGGTGTTCGACCGATTTTATCGCCGCGCCGATGCGCAGGAGAGCGGCACCGGTTTGGGACTGGCGATCGTCAAGGCGATCGCAGCCAGGCACGGTGCGCATATTGCACTTGACGAAGCGCCGAACGGTGGCTTGCGCGTTGCGGTAACGTTTCCGCAGACCTCTTAAGATTGCCTTAAGCAACACATGGGAAGCTATCGTCCGGGCGTTGGCCCAAATGGCTTTCGGATCTTAGGAGATCACATGCAAATTCGCACCAGCGTGCTGGTATGGTCGGCGGCAGGCTTGCTCGCTGTTGGAACGGCCACCGGCTTATCCGCACCCGCTTTATTGCAATCCGCGGCTTCGCCCAGTGCCGCAGCTTTGTCCGCTGCGGCGACAGGTCCCGGCTCTACAAACCACCCCGTTGCGGCCGCCGAATCGAACCAACAGTTCACTGCGCCCAACTATCGAGCAATCGTCGCGAATAATCAGGCAGCGGTCGTCGGCATTACAACCGCCGGGCTGGTGCCCGCCGCTTCCGCGCAAGAGTTCGGCTCTGAGAGCCCTGATGGCGGCAACGACAACCCGTTGTTACAGTTCTTTCGCGGTCGCCAGGGCCCACAGGGCCGCGTCATGGCGCGTGCGCAGGGCTCGGGATTCTTGATTTCTTCCGACGGTCTGGTGCTAACCAATGCGCACGTGGTTGACGGTGCGAAGGAAGTGACTGTCAAGCTTTCTGATCATCGCGAATTCAAAGCGAAAGTGCTGGGTGCTGACCGCAGCAGCGATATTGCGTTGCTCAAGATCGAGGGGCATGATTTTCCAAGCGTCCGGCTCGGAGATTCCGACCAATTAGGCGTCGGCGATTACGTGCTGGCCATCGGTGAGCCGTTTGGCCTCGAGGAAACGGCGACCGCCGGTATCGTGAGCGCGAAGGGCCGCTCGCTTCCGGGGGATGGTTATGTACCTTTTATTCAGACGGATGCGGCTGTCAATCCGGGCAATTCTGGTGGGCCTCTATTTGACTCCAACGGCGCGGTAGTCGGCATCAACGCGCAGATCTATACCAATTCGGGCGGCTATCAGGGCGTGTCCTTCGCCATACCGATCAATCTGGCGGTGCAGATCAAGGACCAAATCGTCAAGACGGGCAAGGTCGCCCATTCGCGCTTGGGTGTCGAAGTGCAGACGCTCGATCAGTCGCTGGCCAACTCCTTCAAATTAAAGACGCCGAACGGCGCGCTTGTTGCCAAGGTTGCGCCCGACAGCGCGGCCGCCCAGGCAGGCTTGAAGGTGGGTGATGTGATCCTGAAATTCGACGGCAGGTCGATAATTGACGCCGGTCAGTTGTCCGCTCGTGTCGGTGTTGTCGCGCCGGGCGAGAAGGCCTCTCTCGAAGTGTGGCGCGAAGGCAAGTCGTTGTCGCTGACCGCCGTCATCGGCAACGCCGCGCAGACGGCATCCGACGATGCGAGCGGCGGTGCGTCCGCGCCCGCTCGATTGGGCTTGTCCTTGAGGCCGCTGAATCAAGAGGAGCGTCAACAGGCCGGCGTTTCCTCCGGTCTCGTGGTGGAGGACTCGCAAGGTCGGGCGGCGGAGGAGGGCATTCAGCCGGGCGATGTGGTGCTGTCGGTGGACGGCACGCCGTTGCAAAGCGTGGCGCAGCTACGCGAGTGTGTGCAGAAACACGAGAAGCAGATCGCGCTGCTGATTCAGCGAGGTGAGAGTCGGCTCTTCATCCCCGTGACGTTGGGCTAAAGGAGCGCTGGTTCGCGACGGCGCGGACCGGCGTTTTGTCGCTCGACCTGGGCTTTTGCTGCTCGGGGTTCAGTTGGGCTCGACATAGATTGCCACGCCGCTTCCAACCTTTTGCATCATATTCCCCGAGAAGCCGATGCCGCTGCCGGAGGCATGGCTGCCGGAGTAGCTGGACTGTCCGAAGCCGGTGCTCACTGAGCCGCCGGGCTGTTCGCCGATTCCCTGTATGAGAACGCCGTTGGCACCGAGTTTCGCCGCCTCTTCCTTGAGGCGGTTAAGGACGATGTCTGTTTTGCCCTGGGCGGTGAATCCAAAGCCGCCCTTGCTCGACGTGTCGAGCATTGCGATTTCTTCGTATTTGGCGGCCGGCGGATGAAAGTAGATCTGCACGAGCGTCGGGGATATGGGTGGCCGAGCCTTGCCCATCATCACATGCGACGTGGCGCAGGCGTGAAGCAGCACGCCCAAGAACAGGGTTAACACCGCGAGCTTGATTTTATGCATACCGCACCCGATTTCGTTGAATTGGCAGTAGTAGCGTACACGCCGGCTACTCCGCGGCAGTGTGCGCTACTTAACAGAATGCAACACGTCGACGCGTTGCGACTATGGCGTTGAGACAGCCGCGTCTATCCCGCGGCGGCTATGCTTGGCGCTGCCTGCTCCCGCAACAGCTGCGTGACTCGATCGGCGCGCAACGGATCATCGAAATAGAAGCTCTGCACCGCGTCGCAGCCGTGCACTCGCAAGTAGTCGGCCTGCTCCTTGGTTTGCACGCCTTCGGCGACCGTAGTCATGCTCAAGCTGCGGCCGAGGGCAAAAATGGCCTCCGTGAACGCCTGCTTGTTCGGAATCGCTTCGCGGGAGGTCGACACCATGAGATCAAGGGTAAAGGAACGACGCATCTTGATCGTGTCGAGCGGAAATCGGCGCAGCATGAAAAGCGATGAATAGGACGTGCCGAAGTCGTCCACGGCGATTTTGACGCCCATGTCCTTCAATCCCGACATGATCCGCAAGGTCTTGTCGATGTCGTGGAATAGTACATTTTCGGAAATCTCGAGTTCCAGCAGCGGGGCCTGCATGGCGGTTTCGCCCAGTATCGCCTGCACGTCGTGCAGCAAATTCTCGTCCAAGAACTGGCGTGATGTGAGCTTTACCGCCATTTGCATGTCGGGCAGTCCCTGGTCTTGCCAGGCCACCGTCTGCAGGCAGGCCGCCTGCAGCGCCCATTTGCCGATCGGCACGATGAGCCCGGTATCTTCAGCGATCTGCATGAATTGCAGCGGCGCGAGCATGCCAAGCGTGGGGTGCTGCCAATGCAGCAGGGCCTCCATGCCGGTGATTCGTCCGTCGGCGGTATCGCGCCGGGCCTGGTACAACAACACAAATTCTCGCCGCCCCAGCGCCTGCCGCAGGCTGGACTCCTGCGTGAGCCGTTCGAGGGAATTGGCATCGAGCTCATCGGAGTAGAACTGGTAATTGTTCTCGCCCTCCGCCTTTGCCTGGTACATCGCGACATCGGCATGCTTGGTGAGGGTAAGTTCATCCGCACCGTCTTCGGGATAGGTGCAGATGCCAATGCTGGCGGTGACCCGCAACTCCTGCCCCGACAGCTCGAAAGGCTGTTCGAGGGCGGTGAGGATTTTCTGCGCCACCACCGCGGCATAATCCAGTGATTCCAATTCCGGCAAGAGCACGACGAACTCGTCGCCGCCCAGGCGTGCAACCGTGTCGCTGTCGCGCAAGGATGACTGCAATCGCCTCGCCACCTCCTGCAGCAACTGATCGCCGGCTTCGTGCCCGAGAGTGTCGTTGATTTGCTTGAATCGATCGAGGTCGAGGAATAAAACCGCCAGGCGACGTTGATGCCGATGGGCCAGCTTGATGCCGCGCGCGAGCAGTTTGCTAAACAGGCTGCGATTGGGCAATCCGCTGAGGCCGTCGTGATAGGCGAGGTATTCCACGCGCGCGTTGTTGGCAATATTGGCGGCGAATTCCCGCCGCCGGCTTTGCAGCAGCTGCCAAATTAAGCGATACAATATGCCGGTCAGGGCAATCACCAGTGAACTGCCGATGGCGGCGCGTTGCAGATAGAGGCGCCGATAATCGGCGGCGGCGGCCAGTTGCTCCTTGGCGGAGAGGCCGACGATCACCGCCACGGGATAATCGTACAGTTCGCGTGCGCCGGTGAAGCGGCGCACGCCATCCCAAGGGCTGACAACGAGCGATACCATCGGGTCCTCGTCGCCCGTGCTCGGCGAAACGACGGCGCCATAGGCGACGGCGTCCCCGGCATACACCGAGGTCCCGGTGCGGCGCACCCGGAATATCCCATCCTTGCCCAGGACGCCAAGCACGCCTTCCAAGCCCAACTTCGATGCCTCATAGCCGCTCGAAAAATAGGCGGCATCGATGCCCACCGTCACAATGCCGGCGAACGAGCCGTCGGGCGCGGTCAGACGTCGGCCGAAATGCAAAGTCCAGGCGCCCGACTGCGCATCGCGGTGCGGTCGACCTATCCACAATTCCGGTCCCGCCGCGGCCGACAGATCGCGCAAGGCGGTAAAGTAGGCTTGGTCGCGCACGCTCTTCGGATGTGCGTCGCCCGTGCTGGCGACGACGCCGCCGTTTGCATCGACCAGGCTGACGACGAACAGCAAGTTGGGCGGCAGGAGCGAGCGCTGCTGCAGTTCGGCCAGCGCCAGCCGGTCGCCCTTGGTTTCCGCGGCGTATTTCACGAATCTCAATGTTTGATCGATTTCGCGCAGAGCACGCAGCACCTGGGCCTCGTAGGTTCCGAGCAACTCCCGAGTGGAGGCAAGCGCAGCGCTGCGGGCGTTGTCGCTTTCGACGCGGATCAGGTGGATGGTCGTGGTCCAAATGAAGGCCAAAATCAACAGCGCGCCCAGGGGTAGCAGCACCAGCGGCTCGGCGACATGGCTGAGTGCGGCCAGCACTGTGGCTCTAGCGCCGCGGCGTGCCGCCCGCGCCTGCAGGGTCGCGGTGTCTTCGAACGATTGGTCGCCATTGTTCATTGGGATTGTCGCTACGCTGTCGAATTGTCCGGCCTTGGCAGCATACGCGGGGTGCCTAAACAGTTGAGCGATATATGCGCGGTAACGTACAGACCACGTCGCGTCGACGTGGATTAATATAGAGTGTCGATCAGCTTCGCTCCAAAAAACCGGGTAAAGATCGGCGCCGTGCTGGTGGTGTCATGCTGTTCGTCGGTGTATGCCGGCGGCGTCGACGACTCGATGGTCTCGCTCGGGGGTTTTGGAACTCTGGGGGCCGTTCATTCCAGCGAGCAGCAGGCGGACTTCACCACTAATTTTTTCAAGCCCAACGGGGCGGGATATACCCGCGACTGGAGCTTGAGCGTGGACAGTCTCATTGGCGCACAAGTCACCGTTAAAATCGCCCCGCGGCTGTTGGCGGTTTTGCAGGTCATTACTCAACAGAACTACGACAATACCTACCGGCCCCACGTCGAATGGGCCGACTTGAAGTACCAGATCACCCCTGATCTCAGCGTCCGCGTGGGACGGATCGTGCTGCCGAGCTTTCTCATATCCGATTCGCGCAATGTGGGGTACGCGAACCCGTGGCTGCGGCCGCCCCTCGAGGTATATGGCCTCATTCCCATTTCGAGCAGCGACGGGGCGGATATGAGCTATCGCTTGCGGATCGGCGATGTTACACAAACATTAGTTGGCACCTACGGCTACAGCACGCCCTCTATTCCATTGCACGGCGCGGTCGAGGCGAGGCACCTCTGGCTCATCGGCGACACCATCGAATATGGCGCGACGACCTTGCACATTGCCTACGAAGAGGCCCGTCTCACCGTGGACTATCTTGGCGATCTCTTCGACGCCTATCGGCAATTTGGGCCGCCGGGAAACGCACTTGCCGACAAATATGATTTGGAGAACAAACGCGTCACCTTCCTGGGCCTTGGTGGAATGTACGACCCCGGCAATTGGTTTATCGCGGCGGAATGGGGTACGACCGATTTGAACTCGGTGCTCGGCAAAAACACCGGCTGGTACGTCAGCAGCGGCTATCGAGTGAAGAAATTCACGCCTTATCTGACATATGGGATTGCGAAGACGAACAATCTATCCGATCCCGGGCTAAGCTTGTCGTCCCTGCCGCCCTATTTGGCGGGTCCGGCCGCCGGCCTCAATGCTGGGCTCAATTCGGTCCTGAGTACCAAACGCGTTCAGAGCACAATTTCAGCGGGCGCGCGCTGGGACTTCATCAAGAACGCCGATCTTAAGTTGCAATTCGATCACACCCGCATCGGCGCGGGCTCCTCCGGCGAATTGATCAACCTACAGCCGGCCTTTGCTCTCGGGGCGAGAGTCAATCTCATCAGCGTCACGTTCGACTTCGTGTTCTGAGCACGATGGGCAGCCCAATCAGCACGAAATTGACCGCCATCGGCGTCGCGGCGTGTTTCGCCATGACGGGGTCCGACGCCAATGTGGTGACCGTGGTCTCCGCCAAAAGCCCGATAACTGCCTTGAGCAAAGAACAGATTGCCGACATCTTTCTCGGCAAATCGTATCGGTTCCCCGAGGGAGCGTCGGCGACGCCGATCGACCAGCCCGAGGGATCGAGTGTGCGCGGGGAGTTCTACGACAAAGTCACCGGCAAGTCGCTGGCTCAGTTGAAGGCGTATTGGTCGAAAATTATCTTTACCGGTCGCGGGCGTCCGCCGAAGGCGGCGTCGAGCAGCGCGGAGGTCAAGAAGATGCTCGCCGCGGATCTCTCTGCCATCAGTTATATCGACGATACGCAAGTGGATCCCAGCATCCGGGTGCTGAGTGCAGACTAGCGAAGCCGCGTGGGTGTCGAGGACGCTAGTCCCTTTGGGCAGATTTGCGAACCATGGGCCCCACCAGCTTCTTCAGCGTATTGCCGGCTTCGGGCGATTGATCGTTCGGCCCCAGAAAACTCATGACGGATTTGCCGCCGACCGAGTGTTCGGCAATGACTTTGAGTGTGAGCAGCGCCGGTGTCGCGAGAATGACGCCGGCTAGACCCCAAAACAGCCCGCCGAACCACAAAGCGAGGAAGATCAGCAGGGGATTGATTTTCAGGCGCCGGCCGACAAACAGCGGTTGTATGATTTGCCCTTCCAACATTGCCAGGAGCAGGTACGAGGCGGTCACCGCCAGGACGCGTCCCACGTTATCGAAGGTCACGAACGCCACAACGGTGACGATGATGAGTGTCAGCGTCGATCCGGCATAGGGAATGAAATTAAGTCCCCCGGCGATGAGGCCCCACAGATAGGGTGTGGGCATTCCGCAGAGAATCATTGCGCCCGCGGTCGCGCACCCCAAAGCCACGTTGATGATGGCGGTAGTGACGTAAAAACGACCCACCTCGCCGCGCACTTTTTCGATGATGTTGAGCACGTGACCTGCATTGAAGTCATCGACGAAGGCTGCCGTCATGCGCGCCAACATGGGCGGCCCGCCGGCCAACAGAAACAGTGTGACGATCACAAACGTGAGCAGGCTCACCATGACCTCGCGGGTCGCGTCGAAGATGAGCACGGGCGCGCTTTCCTTGTCCGCGGCGGCTGAGGCGGACGGGGCCGCCTGGCCGGAGGCGCCGATGCTGCCGGCACTGCTGCGCAATTCCTCGACGTGAGTAATGAATCTGATGGCCGGGTTCAGCTTGCGCTTGATGACTCTCACCGTCTGCGGAGCGGCAGCATACCAGCCCTGAATCGGGGCCCACATGAGAGTCACCGCTCCGGCCAGCAGGCCCATCGCGACGATCACAATGATGGTGGCGCTGAGCGCGCGCGGCACGCGAGCCTTGTAGAGGGCTTCCACAGGACCTGACAGGATGAGGGCACAAAGCAATGCCAAGGCGATGGGAATGAAGGCGGCATGCGCCAAATACAGCAGCAAGCCGATGGCGCCGAACGTCAACACGTTGATTGCCGTGGTTTGCTTGACGGGTTGCGCCGCCGGCTCGTGTTCTTCTAATGGCGTTTTTAATGTATTCAATGCTGCAGACACCGCATGCCTATGTTTGGCGCCTAGAACATAACTCATTCATGGCGGAAGCGCAGCCGTGGCGTCGATTACTGATACCCGAAGCACAGTTGGCCGTCGCTTGTAAGGATCCTCCTACTGGGGAGCCTGTCCTAGACCGGCGACAGTCGAAACAACCTTGCTCCGTGGGCCGGAACCTGGGGAGCAATGAAATCCCGGACCGTGTCCTGCGCCGATGGCCGCCAAAGATCGAGGATGTGGACCCGGCCGCTCAGTCCCAAATCCGCAAGCCGGATCGTGATGGGCGCATCGACCAAGACGGGAGTGGGGTCGCGCAGATTGAAAAGCGCCAGGTAAGTATCGGCACCGTGTGCCGGCCTTGCTTGCCATGCAGCCAAGCCGTCGCTGTGGAATATCTGCCGATTGTCTTCGCTCGCCTGGTTGACGGCGAGCACTGCATCATTGGTGAGCAACGACAAGGTGAAGTCATCGAGCTGGGTAAGATCGCCGCCCATAAACAGCGGTGAACGCGCGATTGACCACAGGGTCATCAGCGTGACCTGCTCGGCGGCCGTCAGCCGTGTCTTGCGGCGTCCCATGTCGAGGACGCCGAGCGGCAGCATGTCCGCGTCCGGCCAATTGCCCTCGCGGCGGTGCGCGCTCCAGTTGCGCAGCCTTTCGAATTGTCCCTTGAGCGCCGGCCAGGTATCCCAAAAATCGTCGCTGATACGCCAAAGATTGGCGTTTTGCGCGGCATCGGCTGCGGCGTCCAGCGGCGTTTCGCCCGGCGACAGCGACAGGATCATCGGACGGCCGCAGCGGTCGAGCGCACGACGCAGGGCATGAATCTCGGCTTGATTGCGCAGATACTGACGGCTCATGTCGTCGGCCTTGATGAAGTCGACTCCCCAGGACGCGTACAGCGCGAGCACCGAATCGTAGTATTCCTGCGCACCGCGCTTCGACATGTCGATGCCGTACATGTCGGAATTCCAGAGGCAGACATTCGTGCGGTCGGCGATGTCACCGGCGCGGTAGCGAGATTCAACAATGGGAGTGTTTCGATCCGCCGCCTGACGCGGTACGCCGCGCAGCATGTGCAGGCCGAATTTCAGACCCAGACTGTGCACATAGTGGGCCAGCGGCTTGAATCCCGCGCCGTTTGCGGCCGACGGAAAGCGGTTGGCGGCGGGCAGCAGCCGGCCCCATTGATCCATGGTCAACTCTGCGCCGCGGCGGTACTCGTAGCTGCTCGCGTTCGGCTCGTACCACTGAATGTCGATGGTAAAGATGTCGTATCCATGCGGCAGCAATTTCCGCGCCATGACTGCCGCATTGGCACGAGCTGCCTCTTCGTGAATGGTCGGGCCGAAGCTGTCCCAGGAATTCCAGCCCATGGGCGGTGTCGGCGCCAGCCGGCGAAAATCCGCCACCGACGTGGATTGCGCAGCGCGCAGTCCCGCGGAACTCGTGGCGATCAAGGCCAACACGTCGCGCCGTGAGAGCATCCCCGATCGCTTCCGATGAGTCACTGCAAGTTCAGCACGGCGATAGATTTTGCGGAGAGTGTCAGCGACAGGTCGCCACGGTCTAGCGTGGCGGCCAAGGGCACGGGAAGCACTGCGTTCGGAGCATCGAATGTATTGCGAGCATCCATTGCCGCGGCGCTCAGCAGCTCCCCGGTGACGTGCTGGAAGTCCGCGCCGTCGATTCGGACGGAGACGCTCACGGAGATGTTCGGGTTGAGATTGACCAGCGACATCACGATGGCGCCCGCGGCGGTGCGCGCTGCCGACATGCTCACGGGCGGCACGGACACACCATCCACCGTATAGCGCGGCGCGCTCAGCTCGGTGTCGAGAGATGTTGCACGCTGGAAGGGTATGTACATGTGAAATACGTGGTAAGTGGGGGTGAGCACCATCTGCGGCCCCTTGGTCAATATCATGGCCTGCAACACGTTCACCATCTGGGCGATGTCCGTCAAATGAACGCGGTCGGCATGATGCTGAAAAATATTTAAATTGATCGCGGCTACCAAGGCATCGCGCAGAGTATTTTGCTGGTAGAGGAATTGTTCCTCTCGGCCGGGTTCCGGATCGTACCAGGTGCCCCACTCATCGACCGCGAATGATACTTTTTTCTGAGGATCGTACTTGTCGAGCACGGCAACATTTTTGGCGATGAAATCTTCCATACGCAGCGTGTGAGCCAAGGTGGAGATCCACTGGCCTTCGCCAAAACCGATGGTAGGGCCCTTGGACTTCCAGGTGTCGCCGGGAAAAGTGTAGTAGTGGAAGCTGATCGCGCCCATGTCCTGGTGAACCTTGGCGATGAGCGCTTCCGTCCACGACGTGTCGTTGTCGTGGCCGCCGCATCCCCAGGCTTCGTTGCCGACGGCGAAGTAGGCGGTTTTCCACGGCTTGGCACGTCCATTGCGGGCGCCCTCGGCCGTCAGGGACGTCGGCTTGTCGGAGGTCATGTACTGCAGCCATTCGGCCATCTCGCGCGCCGACCCCGTGCCAAGATTGCCGTTGATATAGGCATCGGCGCCGATCATTTCAGCGAAATCGAGGAACTCGTGCGTGCCGAACTCGTTGTTGTCGGGCACGCCGCCCCAATTAGTGTTCAAGGTCACGGGCCGCTTGGCGCGAGGCCCTATGCCGTCGCGCCAGTGATATTCGTCCGCGAAACAGCCGCCCGGCCAGCGCACCACAGGCACATGGAGTTCGCGCAAGGCCGTGACGACATCAGTGCGCAGACCGCGTACGTTGGGAATGGGGGAATGTTCGCCCACCCACACGCCTTCATAGATGCCGCGGCCAAGATGCTCCGCAAATTGACCGTAGATATGCGGGTCGATTGTCGCGCCCGGCCGGTCGGCGTAGATCACGCCGCGGGCGGCCAGGGCAGGCGGCGCCGACTCGTCCGCGTGAATGTGCGTCGCCGACAGAGTCAAGGCGGTGAACAGGTATGCTGCGGCCAATCCGCACGATGTCAGGCGCATGGCGCCTCCCCGAAGTGTGTATAGGGCAGGCGGTAAGCCTACATGAAAGCGACGGGCCAATTATCCCCGGTCCAGCCCATGGGTGCGATTCTCAATGTTGGGCGCCCGTTGTGTTCGGCATCGTAGGAGTGATAGACGATGTAGTCCTTGCCGGCATCGCGCAGAATTGCGATGTGTCCGGGTCCTCGCCAGCGGGTCTCACCGGCGCCCGCGGCCAGCACCAGCGTGCCGCCGCCTTCCAACAGCGGTTTGCCGCTCTTGTCGACGTAGGGTCCCTGGATGTTCGGCGATCTTCCAACAACCGTGTAATAGCTGCTGTCGGCCCCGCGGCAGCAGAAGTCGAAAGAAGCAAACAGGTAGAAGTTGCCGGCACGCTGAATGATGAATACGCCCTCGATGGCATCGGGTGGCTTGGGACGGCGTGCGATATCGTGCCGCTGCGCATCGGGCAGGGGCAGACCGCTGTTCGGATCGAGCTCGATTATTTTCAGGCCGGTCCAGAAGCTGCCGAAGGCGAGCCAGTGACGCCCTTCGCGCTCGATCACGCGATTGGGATCCAGTGCATTGAAGTCGTCGCTGGTTTGGGATCTGAGTACCAGCCCCCTATCCTGCCAGCGATAGCCGGGGTCGGCGGGATCCAGCGTGCTGTTCGTGGCCAATCCGATGACCGAGTGATTGGACCCGAAGGTCGAACAGGCGTAGTAAAGCCAGTACTGGCCGTCGAAGAAGGAGATATCGGGTGCCCAACAGGAGTCGGTATGCGGAACCTCGACTTTCGCCCAGGCGGGCAGGGCTGCGAATACATGCCCGCCCCGTTCCCAGCGCAGCAAATCAGTCGAGCGATACCATGGAATTTGTCCGGGAGTGTCCGCGCGCGGCGTCGTGCAGAACAGATAAAAGATCTCGCCGGACTTGATGATGCAGGGGTCGTGAATCGGATACAGGTCGCCCGTGAGCTTCCTGGTCAGCGGCTCGAACGTCTGTGCAAACGCCGGCTGCAGGCCAAGCAGTGCGACGACGCCGGCGGAACCCATGAGAATCCGCCGGCGCGTGGCGCTCGTCAACGGCGAGTCGTGCGGCAGCTTCAAGTCCATCGTCCGTGGCCCCCGCTCGAAGCGATTACTTCAAGCGATAGCGTATTCCCAGCGAATACTGCCGATCGAAGCGGCGCGTATCGCGCGGGAATACGGTCTCGTTGCCGAAGTAATCCTGGTAGTAGCTGTTCAGCAAGTTGGTCGCATCGACCGTCACAGTCAGGCTGTCGATGATGCGATAACTGGCGGATAGGTCGAGCCAGGGCTGTGATTTGGCAAAAATGGTTCCGGGTTCCTCGGGCTGCGCGCCTCCGGGCGTGCCGCCGGCATTGAATCCCGAACGCCAGTTGTAGGCCACACGCATCGACGTCGGACCCCGTTCGTAGATGCCCACGAGGTTGTAGGACCACTTGGAGATGTTCTGGAAATCGCCATTGACGTACGTGCCATTGGCCTGCACACCGATGCCTTGAAGCCAGCTGGGCAAAAAATCCAGGAACTGGGTGTAGCCGCCCTCAAAACCTTCGATCTTGCCGGCGGCTGCGTTCACGGGTGACAGCACCTGGTATTGAATGCCATTGATAGTCAACGCCTGATTGACGCTTTGTATGTAACCGTCGATGCGCCGGTAAAACGCCGCACCGGTCAACGCATTGTTACGCCCGAAATAGTATTCCAACGACAAATCCGCGTTGACGGACTTCACCGCATCCAGGTTCGAATTGCCGCTCGTGCCGGAGCCGAGCAACGTCGCGGTGGACGCGGACAGTGTCAACGCGGGATCCAGTTGCTGGAAGGTGGGATGCGTCACGGTGCGGCTCGCCGCGAAACGCAGGAACAGGCCGTCATCCAACTGCAGCCTCGCGTTCAAGCTTGGCAGCCAGTCCAGGGTACTTTTGTCGGTTTGTATCGGCGTAATCATGGTCACGCCGCCGACCGTTACGCTGTTGTTGCCCAGCATGGAGGCGCGCGTTTCAATCAGCCGCAGCCCGAGGTTGCCGGAAAGAGGCTTGGAGCCCACGTCAAAGCCAAAGTTTCCTTTGACATAGCCGGCATAGCTGATCTCGCGATCGTCGAATGATTGGGTGGGATCCTGCGGCGGGCGCGCGCCCGTTGCGGATGTATTGAACAGTTCGCGCAAGTAGCCGATGTTGTTGGCCAGCCAGTTCGGGTCCGCGTCCATCCAGTTGCGAATGCCGAATTGGCCGTTGAACTGCGTGCCATAGGTTGCGTGATAGGCCGTCCCTTGAAGAGCGCTGAGCGCAGGTTGGGTGCTGCACGCGACCGACCCGGCCTGCGCGGCAGGGGGTGGGCCAAGGCAGTCAAGGCCGCCGGCATTGTCCGCACGGTTCTGCGCGAAGCGATCGACGAAGCGCAGCCCCGTATCGATGGAGCGCAGCCAGGCGGCGTCCGACAGCTTGAAATCAAGGTCGCCGCGCCAGTCGATTTCATTTCCCTTCTGTACCGTCCATTGGTCGTACAGCTGTCGAACATGGTACTGCGAGGGATCCAATAGATTGATGCCTGTGACATTCATGTACGGCGTGCCGGTACCGTTGTAGTTGAAGTCCGCGGTGTAGCCGTCCGGCGGCGGATTATATTGCGTGTCCAAAATGTAGCCGTCCTGGCTGAAGCGGCTGGTGGTGAAATTGATTTCCGTGGTGAATTTCACCTTATCGCCGGTCCACTTGAGGCCCGTGGCTGCCTGATAGGTGTCGGTCTTGGCCAGGAACGACTGGTCGCTGGTCAAATCGTAGCAGCCGCCCGTAACGGTCTTGACTTCATTGGTGCCGGGAAACACGGTGGCGGTCGCGGGATTGGCGCAGATCCAGGGCAGGCCGACGAAGAAGTCGTTGTAGTTCGGATTGCGAAAGCGCGTATAGAAACCTTCCAAATAGACTTCGGTATCCGCATTGGGCGCCCATTGCGCCGACAGGGTCGCAGCGGTGCGCTCACGATCGCCGAGTATCGATTGCGCGCCCTCCGTAAGAGGAACGAACGCGGTGCCGTTGGCGCCGGTGGAGCCCGGCACCGGTCCGATGGACTGCGTGGAAATGTAATTGTCGAGAATTTCCTCCTTATAGTGATCCCGTATGTAGGAGACATCGGCCAGCAACCCCACTTCTCCCATGGAGGTTTGCCAGCGATCGCTGACCAAGCCGCTGATGACGGGATCATTGTGGTTCGACAGGGTGCTGTGAACCTCGCGCGCAGTGGCGGCCCCCTGAAAGCCGTCGAAATCGAACGGCCGGTGCAGGCGCACATCGATGAGTCCGGCGATACCGCCTTCGATGTCATCCGCGCGTGCCGATTTTTGCACGTCCACCCGTGAGAGCAATTCGGCAGGAATATCCTGAAGCGCCACGAAACGTCCCGTCGAAGTAAAAATCTCACGACCGTTGAGCAGCGTCGCAATGTCCGGCAGGCCGCGGATCAGCAGTTGGTTGGCCTCGGCCGCGTTGCGGCTGATCTGTATGCCGGTGACGTGCTGCAGCGCTTCGATAACGTTGTTGTCGGGCAGCTTGCCGATGTCCTCGGACACGATCGAATCCACCAGTTGATCGGAATTCTTCTTGATGTCCAAAGCCGACTTCACGCTCGCCCGGACTCCGGTCACGACGATGGTGTCGAGGTCCCCCGGCTGCTGACTGGATTGCGGCGGTGCAGTCTGTGCGAAGGCCTGGCCGGCGATTGACGAAACGGCGAGCGCATACCAAGCGGACGCCAATGCATTGCGCAACATCATGATTTGATCCCCCTCAACTATCCCGAGCGCCGTTCTTCGCCTCAGCGGGCGATCGCATGCGCCTATAACTCAGACAATAAACGACTCCTTGCCGCCGGGCAAGGGCGGCATTGCATTTTGTCTGAGTTTTACTAAATATTTTTGTTTGAAGAAAGCGGCCGACCCTGCGTCGTCACGCAGAGACCGGCTGATAGAGGCGCGTGGTCGAGGAGCCGACGGCAAAATAGGGGCGGAAGATCTGTGCGCCGTCGGGCGTAATCACCCGCCAGTCGGCCGACCGCGCCGCGGCCTGCCGGATGCTCAGCAGTTCAGTGCGATTGAACGGTAGAAAGCGGTCGCCGACGGCGAACAGGGCCAGGGGTCCTTGCATGACGGCCAGCAGATCGGGATGCTTTTCGTCCACAGCTTCCAGCCGAACCGGCATGTCGAGCACCAGAGAGATTCTGTCCGACTCGCTCCATGTGCGACGGATTTCATAGAATTCGCCGGCTACCACCGACCTGTCGGTGCGCCTGCCGTTCACGCTGACCGCCGTGTTCGCGCCAGCCCACGCCGGAATGCGCAAGCTGATGGAAAAAGTCTCCGGCGTCGCAGTCCTGACCGTAATGTCGATACCCGAGTCGAGGGGATACGCCGTGGTTTGTTCGATTGCGAGCGCGCGGCCATTCTGCTTCCAGCGCAGGCTGGAGGGTGAATACAGATTCACGAACACGCCGCGTTCGTTCTTGAAGTAGGAGCTGATACCGTAATCTGCGACGATCTGGCCCAAGGTTCCCGAACAGCACGGACATTTGAGGTCGAAATAGCTGCGCGTACCCATGTCGTTGTAATCCGCGTAGTAAAAGGCGGTGCCGTCTGGCCGCATCGGCAAAGCGCCGAGGATGGTGTTGTACAGAACCCGCTCCATGCTGTCGCCATAGCGGCTGTCGCCGCTGACGCTCATCAAATAGCGTGCCACCTTGAAGTGCCCGTAGGCGCCGCAGGGAGTCTCGAAGCTGGAATGCGTGGTATGCAATGACTCGCCGAGCGCGCCGGAACCCGGAATCAGGAAGCGTTCGTCCGGTCCCCACCCACCCGTCGCGAAACTTTGCGCCAACACGAAGTCGAAACCGTTCTTGGCAGCCTTGAGATGCATGGCATTGCCATCGACCAAATACGCTTGCATGGCGGAACTCAGCGCATTGACGTGGCTGTAAGCGTGCTTGCCGGGCAGTACATTGTCGCCGCGCGCCAGTGGCTCGAAATAATCGCGATCCAAAAGGTAGCGGGCCGCGAGCGAGCGGAAGCGGTCGCCCGCGCCGCGACGCCAGGCTAAGTAAAGATTCTCCGGCAGCGTATAAGACTCATCCCAAGTGAAGGCCTGGTTCGGGTGGGGCCGTGCGGCCATCTCGGGGCGCGTCAGCGCTTTCTCCGGGAGATGAGGCAGCGCAGAGTCGATGGCTCGATTGAGCACCGCCAGCGCCTGGCGGTCGCCGGCAAACGAATGGGCGTCGATGAGCCCGATGTTGGTCTTGTCGAAAGTGTAGGCGGGAAGCGGATAGCCGGCGTAGAAATTCGGCGTGATGGTGGGCGCGAAACCGGCGACCAATCGCTGCACTTTCTGTTGGGTGGCGGCATCGCCGGTTATCGCATAGGCGCGCGCCAGGCTGGAGACGTACTGTCCGAAGCTATGGCCCGGAATAAAACCATGCATGTCCGCCGGCGGGTTGAAAGCGGCCGCGGTGTTGTACCAGCCGCCAAGATCCTCGCCGGGCGCCGCCAGACCCGCGGCGATACGAAACGGCTTGAGCAGCGCGTCTTCGTCCATGGCCAGAAGGGCTGCATGCTGCGCACGAAACTGATCCAGCATCGGCCCGGCGAGCAACGTCACATCCGCGTATGCGGCGGGCGCCAGCAGCGGCGTAATCGCCGTCATGTCCGCCCTGCCGGCACCTCGACCGGCAAATATGCCGGCGATTGTCCAGCCGCCCAGTTCGAGGACGGAACGGCGCGAGAGTGGACGCATGGAACTTTCCTGTGTCGCTCTAACCCATCTGTAACACAGTGTAGCTGCGCGGCGGCAGTTCCACAGTGGTGCCGCCGGCACCGGCGAGCGGCTTGTCCAGCGTCTGCGGGCGCACCTGCTGCGGGGACTCGAAGGTATTGGCCGCTTTGAGATCGTTTCCCGTTAGTACCTGCGACGTCAATACCTGGTGGGGCGCCTCGCCCTCCCACAGAATTTCCACTTGGCGCGCCTTGACCAGATCGCGATTGAGGAGGAACAGCGCAGTCTTACCCGTTACCGGATCCAGGGTACCGGCGGCATCGACGTAGGGCACCGGATCAGGCTGGCCGCCCTCGTATGTCGGCGATTGCACAAGCACGTCGAGCACCGAGCCCTGCGCGAACTTGAGCGCCCAGCTGTAGGGATAAAAAATGGTCTGACGCCACATACCGCGCTCATTCGTCATGATAGGTGCGATCACATTGACGAGCTGCGCCAGGCAGGCGAGCTTGACGCGATTCGCATTGCGCATGAGCGTGTTGAGCATGCCGCCTACCAGCAGGGCGTCCTCGAGATTGTAAACCTCTTCAAGCAGGTGCGGCGCTTCCTTGCCGCCGCCGTTGAGCTGCGATCCGCTGCGCGCGCGATACCAGACATTCCATTCGTCAAAGGAGAGCCATAATTTTTTCGCCGAGCGCTTGTGACCGCGTACCAGGTCGCACACGGCCAGGGATTCGGCGATTTGCCGGTCCATGCTGAGGTTCAACGCCAGGAATTTGCTGCTGTCGCCGCCGGTTTCCTCGACGGTATTGGTTAAATAGCGATGCAGCGACAGGGCATCGACGTAGTCGTAACACTGTTCGAGCACTTCGCGGTCCCACTCCAGATAGGTGGGCAGCGCCGGCCCGCTGGAACCGCAGGCAATGAGCTGCACGGAGGAGTCCACATAGCGCATCTGCCTTGCGGCATCGGCCGCCTTGGTGCCGTATTCAGCGGCCGACATATGGCCGATCTGCCAGGGACCGTCCATCTCGTTGCCGAGACACCAACGCTTGATCTTGTACGGTTCTGCGACGCCGTGCTTGCGGCGCAGATCGCTCCACTGGGTGCCGCCATCTACATTGCAATATTCGAGCAGGGCGGCTGCCTGTTCGGGCGTCCCGGTGCCGAGATTGACCGCCATCAAGGGTTCAGTGCCCACGGCCTTGCACCAGGCCATGAACTCGTTGGTGCCGAATTTGTTCGACTGAATTGTGTTCCACGCCTTGTCGAGCGTGCGCGGTCGGTTGGCGACAGGGCCGACGCCGTCGAGCCAGTTGTAACCGGAAACGAAGTTGCCGCCAGGGTAGCGGATGATGGGCACGCCAAGCTCCCTAATCTCGCCGAGCACGTCCTTGCGGTAGCCTCGGGCGTCGGACAGCGGCGAGCCCGGATCGAATATTCCGCCGTAAATGGCGCGTCCCAGATTCTCCAGAAAGGAGCCGAACAGCCGCCGGTCCAGCGAAGCGATGGTACGCCGCGTATCCACCAATATGCGGACCCTGTCGGCGGTGTCGGCCGCGCTCGGCGCCGCATACGCCCAATGCTTGGCGAGCATGCTCGCAGGCAAGGCGAGGGCTGCGGTTCCGGCCTGGTGTAAAAAACGCCGGCGAGAATTCGGGGGCATGGATGAACTCCTTGGATGGCCGCGTACGGGCGGGCGGCTCTCAGTGGTTGTGGCGGGGTACGCCTTGGGTTTGCGCCAGACGCTGATACTTCACGGCTTCTTCGAGGACTGCGCCGGTGTCAAGTTGTCCGATGCTGCGCCGCTGGATTTCCTGCCACGGCGTCTGGCTGGCCGGATAGGAGTAGCCGCCTGCTGCCTGCAGTTCCGCGCGGCGCTTGGCGAGCTCCGCATCGCTGATGAGGACGTCGGCGCGGCATTGGCGCAGATCGATGCGGATGCGATCGCCGTTGCGGACCAGGGCGAGACCGCCGCCAATGGCTGCTTCCGGGCTGGCATTCAAGATCGACGCGCTGTCGGAGGTTCCGGATTGCCGGCCGTCGCCGACGCAGGGCAGGTCGTGGATCCCCGCGCGAATGAGATACGCGGGCGGGCGCATGTTGACGACTTCGGCCGCACCGGGATAGCCGATGGGCCCGGTGCCGCGCATGAATAGAATGGTGTCCGCGTCGATCTTGAGCGCCGGATCGTCGATCTGGTTGCGATATTGCTCGGGCCCGTCGAATACGACGGCACGGCCCTCAAATGCTTCCGGGTCTGCGGGATCGGACAGATAGCGCCTGCGGAATTCCTCCGAGATGACGCTGGTCTTCATGATGGCCGAATCGAACAGATTGCCGTGCAGAACCAGAAAGCCCGCCTTGTCCTTCAGGGGTGAATCGAAGGAACGGATCACGGCCGGGTCGGCAATCCGCGCAGCACGGCAGTTCTCGCCGAGGGTGCGGCCGTTGGCGGTCAGCGTCTGTTCGTGAATCAGATTTTTTTTCATCAATTCGGCGACCACGGCCGGAACGCCGCCGGCGTGGTAGAAGTCCTCGCCCAAGTATTCCCCGGCCGGCTGCATATTCACCAGCAGCGGGATGTCGTAGCCGTACGTCTGCCAGTCGTCCAAGGTGAGTTCAACGCCGATGTGCCGCGCGATGGCATTGACGTGAATCGGTGCGTTGGTCGAACCGCCGATCGCCGAGTTCACGCGGATGGCGTTGATGAACGCTTCGCGCGTCAAGATATCGGACGGCTTGCGATCCGCGGCCACCATTTCCACGATCGCGAGGCCGGTGCGATACGCGGCCTCCTGGCGGTCGCGGTAGGGAGCCGGAATCGCCGCGGTATCCGGCAGCGACATGCCGAGCGCCTCGGTAATGCTGCTCATCGTGGTCGCGGTGCCCATGGTGTTGCAGTAGCCGACCGACGGGGCCGCCGACGCCACCAGTTTGATGAATCCCTGATAGTCGATTTCGCCGAGCGCCATCAGCTGGCGTGCATGCCAGACGATGGTGCCCGAGCCGGTGCGCTTGCCCTTGAACCAGCCGTTCAGCATGGGCCCGACCGACAGGGCGATGGCCGGCAGGTTGACCGTGGCCGCGGCCATCAGCGCCGCCGGCGTGGTCTTGTCGCAGCCTATGGTGAGCACTGCGCCGTCGAGGGGATATCCATACAGCACCTCGACCAATCCCAGGTAAGTGAGATTTCGATCCAATCCCGCGGTCGGTCGCTTGCCGGTTTCCTGAATCGGATGCACCGGAAACTCGAGCGGAATGCCGCCGGCGTCGCGGATGCCTTCCTTGACACGTTGCGCCAATACCAGGTGATGGCGGTTGCAAGGCGCGAGATCCGAGCCGGTCTGCGCAATGCCGATAATGGGGCGCCCGGACTGCAGCTCATCGAGCGTCAGCCCGAAATTCATATAGCGTTCCAGATACAGCGCGGTGGTGTCGGCGTGCGTGCGATCATCGAACCACGAACGGGATCTGAGCTTGCGTGGCGCGGATGGATCCCCCGGTGAATCGCTCATGGCTTGCGCTTCTGCACCGTGAACCGATACACAATGGTGTTCTCGTAGGTGTCGCCGGGCGCCAGCCGTGCGGATGGGAAATCCGCATGATTCGGCGCATCCGGAAATAGTTGCGGCTCGAGCACGATGGCATCGCCTTGCCGGTACACCACGCCGCCCTTACCCACGATGGTGCCGTCGAAGAAGTTGCCGGAATAAAATTGTACGCCCGGTGCGGCGCTCTGGATCTCCATCACGCGGCCCGAATGCGGGTCTGCAACCCGCACGGCGGTACGCCGCCGTCCCGCCGCGCCCGACACCACGAAGTTGTGGTCGTAGCCCCTGCCATAGCGAATCTGCGCATCGCGGCCGTCGCGTATGCGTAGGCCGATGGCGGTCGGCTCGCGAAAATCAAAGGGCGTGCCGGCAACCGCACGTTGTTCGCCCGTCGGAATCAGATGCTCATCGACCACGGTGTATCGCGCGGCGTCGATCTGCAGCAATTCGTCCATCACCGAACGACCGCTTGCCGCACCCGAGAGATTGAAATAGCTGTGATTGCTGATGTTGACGATGGTCGGAGCATCCGTGGTCGCGCGATATTGCACGCCGAATTCATTGCGTTCATTGAGCGTATACAGGGCCTCAACATGTAAGTTGCCAGGATAGCCTTCCTCGCCGGCCGGGCTTAGGTAGGAGAGCGTAACGCTTGCCGTGGGACCGCTCTGCACGGTATCGATATGCCAGACCACCTTATCAAAGCCGCGCCGGCCGCCGTGCAGTGAGTTGCCGTGGTCGTTGTCCGCCAGCCGGTAGTCATGGCCGTCGAGAGTGAAGCGGCCGTTGGCGATGCGGTTTGCAAAACGACCTACCGTGGCGCCGAAATATTGCGGCTTATCCAGGTATTCCTGCGCGCCGGCGTAGCCGAGCACCACGTCCTCGGATTTGCCGTCACGGTCGGGAACGAACAGAGCCTGGACCGCGGCGCCGAGCGTGATGATGCGCGCCGTCATGCCGGCGGCATTCTTGAGCTCCGCCATCTCGATCTGCGTGCCGTCTGCGAGAGCGCCGAATGGCGCGCGGCGCGCATCGGCGGCCGGCGCCGCCGTCGCGACCAAGCCGAGAAGGCACGAGGCCAGCGGAATTGCCACGGTCTTAGGCAGGCGATTCATGCTGCACCAACCCCTTCGAACTTGTCGTTGGCAACGTAAAATGAGTTGCAATAAATACTCGTACAATTTCTCAGATCCTTCCCATAAACGCAAGATGCGCCTGTGCGGCAGAATTCACAGCGGCTTCGGCTGCACTGCTGCGGTGCTCGCCGGCGCCAACGGATTGCGCAAGGGCACAGTGAACGCATCGGCCTCGATCTCGAAGACATCGCCGAGCTGCGCGCGCACACCGTCGGAAAACGACAGCGTGGCCGTGCCGAAGAAGTGCACGTGAACATCTCCCGGCCGGCGAAATAATGGATATTTGAAATGGTGATGTTCCAGATTGGCGATCCAGTGCGACATATTGATCTCGCCGGTCAGAAACGCACTCTCCCAGATGACTTTTCCGCCGCGCAGAATGCGGCTCATTCCCTTCACGTCGTCAGGCAAGGCGCCGGTGAGCAGCTCGGCTCCGAGCGCCGCCGGCCGCAGCTTCGAGTGCGCCAGCCACAGGTAGTTGCCGCGCTCGGTTATGTGATCGGAGAATTCATTGGCCAGGCAGAATCCGAGGCGGCGTGGGTTGCCGTCCGGATCGATCAGGTAGACCCCGGCGATTTCCGGCTCTTCGCCGCCGTCGAGGGCGAAGGAGGGTGATCGCAGCGGCTCGCCGCAGGCGACGATGCTCGAGCCGTCGCCCTTGTAGAACCATTCGGGCTGAACACCGACTGCACCGTCGGCCGCCTTGCCGCCTTCGAGACCCATGAGAAACATGCGCATCGAATCGGATTGCGCAGCGGCGGCGGTGGCCTTGGCATGCATCTTGTCGCGGCTGGCGGCTGAACCCAAGTGGGTCAGGCCGGTGCCGGTCAGATAGAGATGCGCCGGGTCGGGATGATCGATGGGCGGCAGCCAGCGCAGCACCCCCGTACTCGATCCGGCGATCAGTTCACCGAGGTCGATACGTTGCTCCGTGAGCCGCGCGGTTGCCGCGGATTGCAGAGACGAGCCCTCGTGGACGGCGCTCATGGCGAGGTCATACGTCGATGCAACACCGTGCAGGCGTCGCGCCGACCGGTTCGGCTCGAGCAGCGCGACGAAACGTTCGGTGTCGGTGGCGAGTTGAATGAGCCGCATGGTCATAGCGGCATTCCGCGAAACTGCCCGTCGAGACGATGCAGGAACGGCCGCGGATGTTCGCGCCGCAACTCGACCGGCAGCAGTGAATCGGGGAAGTCTTGGTAGCAGACCGGCCGCAGAAACCGGTCGATGGCGAGCGTTCCCACCGATGTCGTGCGCCCGTCGGAGGTAGCGGGATACGGTCCGCCGTGAACCATGGCATGGCTGACTTCAACACCGGTGGGCCAGCCGTTGACGATGAGCCGGCCGGCTTTGTGCTCCATGGCCGGCAAGAGACGGCTCGCGGCGGCATGATCCTGCGGTGCCATATGCAGGCTCAAGGTCAACTGGCCTTCGAGGCTGTCGATCGCGGCAAGCAATTGCGCTTCGTCACGGCAGGTCACGATGAGCGCCGCCGCGCCGAAGATCTCCTCGGCCAGCTCATCATTGCCGAGCAGCGCATCGGCGTCGGTCAAAAATAGTGCCGCACTTCCCTCGTGCGGGCCTCGAGGTTCCAGGCCGCGCGCGCAAGTTCGGACGCGAGACTGGGCCGCGAGCCGCTCGATTCCGCGCTCAAAGTTGCACTGTATGACCGGGGTCAGCATCACCTGCGCCGGCGCGCTGCGCACCGCGTCGCCGGCCGCGGCGATGAACCGATCGGCCGCGTGCCCCGCCGTCAACAACACGATGCCGGGATTGGTGCAGAACTGGCCGGCGCCGAGCGTGAGCGCGGCGACGAAGCCGTCGACTATCGCGGCCAAGCGCTGCTCGAGCGCGCCCGGCAGCAGGATCGCAGGATTGACGCTGCTCATCTCTGCGTAAACCGGGATGGGCGTGCGGCGCGCTGCGGCGAGCGCCATCAATGCCAGCCCGCCGCCGCGCGACCCGGTGAAGCCAACGGCCTTGATGCGCGGGTCGGTTACCAAGGCGGCTCCCAAATCGTTGGAAGGTCCGGCAAGCATCGAGAACACGCCGTCGGGCATGCCACATCGCCGTGCCGCGCTCGACACTGCTCCCGCGATCCATTCCCCGGTACCCGGATGTGCCGGGTGACCCTTGAACACCACGGGACAGCCGGCCGCGAGCGCCGCAGCCGTATCGCCTCCCGCGACCGAGAACGCCAGCGGAAAGTTGCTCGCGCCGAATACGGCAACCGGGCCAACCGGCACTCTATGCAGCCGCAAATCGCTGCGCGGCGCGGGCGTGCGATCCGGCAGCGCCGACTCGATGCGCACACCTTCAAAGGCGCCGTCGCGGATCTCCGCGGCGAACAACCGCAACTGCGCCACGGTGCGCCCGCGCTCTCCGGCGAGCCGCGCCGGCGTCAAGCCGGTCTCCTGGTGTGCGCGCTGCAGCGGCGCATCGCCGAGTGCAAGAATCTCATCGGCAATCGCCTCGAGAAACCGCGCCCGCGCTTCCAAGTCGAGGGCGCGGTACGGATCGAACGCCGCGGCGGCAAGCGCGCAGGCCCGTGCGACCTCGGAAGGGCCTGCAATGCTGAACGGCGGCGATAGCAGCTCGCCGCTCGCGGCGGCCACCGCTTGAAAGGCATCACGAGTCTTCACTCTCTCGAAACCGACGAACAACTCACCGCTGATCATGACTGTCCTCTTCTGCAGTAAACTCAAGCCCGAGGCGGCGCAAATCCGCTCGGCTATCGAATGTTAACTCAGACATGCCAATGGCAAGCACTCCGGCGCGAATTTATATGTCTGAGTTGACATTGACACGCCGGGGGCGACCGGCTAGATTAAATGTGCGAACCAATAAGTCTAACTAGATTCGTGCGCAGCGGGTGAGATCGATGTGCCTGTTCGGGCGTGCCGGTAAAGTCATAGGCGAGGTCTGAACCATGGTCAACATGCCCGAAGGTTCCGCGTCCGGCCGCACCGGCCCGGCGCCGCCCAGTTATACCGCCGCCTTGGCGGTGCTGACCACGGTATTTTTCATGTGGGGCTTTGCCACGGTACTGAACGACATTCTGGTGCCGCACTTGAAAGCCGTGTTCAGCCTCAATTATGGACAATCGCTGCTGATCCAGTTCGCGTTCTACCTCGGGTATCTCTTGATGGCGATTCCGTCCGCGAAACTGCTCGAGCGCACAGGATACAAGACCGCCGTGGTGCTGGGCTTGGTCGGCATGGCCGGCAGCGCCCTGGTGTTCGTGCCGGCCGCGAGGCTCGAGTCGTACGGCGTGTTCCTGGTGGCACTGTTTCTACTGGCCTCGTCCATCACGCTGCTGCAAGTCGCGGCCAATCCTTATGTGGCGGTCATCGGACCTTCGCAAACCGCATCCAGCCGGCTGAACCTGGTGCAGGCTTTCAATTCGGCCGGCACCACGCTGGCGCCGCTATTCGGCGGCATGCTGATACTGGGCCGCAGTTCCTCCGGCACCGCCTCGGACGCCGCTGCGGTGCTCACGGTCCAACAGCGCGCCGCAGACGTCCAAGCGGTGCAATTGCCGTACTTGTTGATTGCCGGCGTGCTGGTTGCGCTCGCCGTGCTGGTGTGGCGGGTGCGGCTGCCGGATCTTGGCCAGGAAAGCCGCCGCGCTGCGCAGGCCGAGCGCGCCAAGCACAGCTTGTGGAGGCACCGCAATCTCGTGTTCGGCGTGCCGGCCATCTGCCTGTACCTGCTGTGCGAAATCGGCATCGGCTCCACCTTGGTCAATTTCATTTCCATGCCGAAGATCGGCAATATGAGTCATGCCGACGCGGCAGGATATCTGTCTCTGTTCTGGGGCGGCGCCATGGTGGGGCGGTTTGCGGGTGCGGTGCTGTTGCGCTGGATTGCGCCCGATCGCCTGCTCGCGGCCGTGACCCTAGGCGCTCTACTGCTGGTGTTGATTGCCATATTCGGCGGCGGCCAAATGGCGATGTGGAGCCTGATTGCCATCGGGTTGTGCCATTCGGTGATGTTTCCCACTATTTTCACGCTCGGCATTCGCGGGCTTGGACCTCTGACCGAGGAGGGGTCGGGGTTGTTGATCATGGCCATTGCCGGCGGCGCGTTGTCGGCGCTGCAAGGCGTGCTCGCCGACCACATCGGACTGCAGCTTTCCTATCTGATGCCAGCGGTGTGCTATCTGTACGTGCTCGGCTATGCGTTGTGGGGTTGCCGTCCCACCGAGGAGTTGCAAGCGGAGCGGCTGGGCTGACCCGAGAGGGTTGGGATGACGGCGTGCGCCGACACACGTCGACTATGGGGTCTTGCGCTTGGCGCCCTGGGGTTTCTTGCCGCTTTTTCGTCTGGGTACCGCCAGCTTGCCGCCGCGGGTGGTATCGAGCAATGCGAGCCGGATCAACCGTGTCATGGCGGCCCGCGCCGCAGCCGGATCGCGCTTGGCTACCGCCTCGTACACTCGCTGGTGGTCGGGAATCGGGTCACGGGCCAAGGGACTCTTGCGCTGCTTATATATGGTGGTCCACGCGACGCCGGCCGCTACACCGCTGGTGAAAGATGCCAAAAAGGCGTTCCCCGACGCCTCGAGTAGCAAGGAGTGAAATTCCCGATCGGCTGCCTGACCCGCTGCACCTGCAAGTGACCTTTCCGCCATCCGATCGAGCGCGCGTCGCAGCCCCTGAAGATGGGCTTCTGTGCGGCGCGTGGCTGCGAGGGCGGTGGCGCCGGGCTCGATAATGGTCCTAAGCTCGAACAGCGCTTCCAGCAGCCGCTCGTCGGGCTGATCGGCGCTGAAAATCCACGAAATGACGTCCGGATCCAGCAAATGCCAGCGCCACGCCTCGCTCACGCGGGTGCCGAATTTAGGACGCGATTCCACCATGCCCTTGGCGGCGAGTATGCGTACCGCTTCGCGGTATGCCGTGCGTGAGACTTGCAAGCGTTCGCTGGCTTCGATTTCGCCGTCCAGGATGGATCCGGGCGGAATGCGGCCCGACACGATGCGCACGCCGAGATCGCGCGCAATGGTGCCGTGCTTGCGCAGCGATCCGCTGCCGCCGGCCGCGGCGCGAGCGCCGGTCGAGGCCTTTTTAGCCATTCGCGACGCTCTCCGAGAAATTCGATAGTGAGGTCATTACGTCAGATGATGGCACGCTGTGCGCCGGCGAGATAGAGCGGCCGATCCTGAGGCCTGGCGCTATACGCGGACGCATGTCTTGAAAATTATACTCCGCTGCCAGTAGACGGTCCCGGGGTGCTTCAGAACTGCCCGTGGCCGAATCACGTCACTACAATTCGATTACACGCAAATGGCCAAGCCTTCCGTACTCGATGATGTGTTCATCCTGTGTCGCCAGCGCTGCGCCCTGGGTGCGGGCCGTTACGATCAGGAAGCGATCCGCGGAATCGACATGCGGCTTTCCTGGGAGCAGGGTGCTTTCAGCAGCTGCGGCGTCGTCGAGCGGCATGAACCGGATGCCCGGAACCCCGAGTGCTTTCTCCGTCCAGTCCCGCAGGGGCACGGATAGTTGAATTCTCCCTTTGGCACTTTGCGCGCCGATCTCCCACACGGAAATCGCGGACACCAAGAGCCCATCGCCGCGTCGAGCTTCATCCAGTTTTTTGACGCTGGCGGGTCGCAGCCGCTCGGTGTTGCCCTCCGCGTACCAGAGCCAGATGTGGGTGTCGAGCAGTAATGCGCTCATTTATGTCCGCTGCGGCGGCGTACTCGCGGCTTCCTCGGAGGGCCTGCAAACAGATGATCCTCATCGCCAGACAACGCGCTCCACTGTTCCTCGGCCGGGGCCACGATATCGCCGTTAGTGCACAGAGTATTCTTCATATAGCCGAATAACGAGCGGGATTCCGCGGGAATCGGCGATAACTGAGCGACCGGCCTGCCATGCTTTGTAATCACCACTGCCTGCCCGGTGCGAGCAACCTCATCCATGAGTTTAAGGCATTCGGCTTTGAAAACTGCCGCTGGGATATTCATTTGCATCTCGCGTAAATGACCACTACTTATGGTCGTTATACTCGTTGCCCGTCGGTTTCTCGAGCATCGCCACCACCGCGGCGCGTGCGCTCGCGGAATGCACGGGCAAGGCGAGCATATCGCCGGGGCGCGCCCAATCCAGTGCGCAGCGAACGGCGTCGATTTCGCTGTTGCAGATCGGCATCTTGGATTCCGGAAATCCCAGGCGCTGAAGTTCTGCGTGGATGATGCGCGGTATTTCACCGGGAGCACGGCCGCGCAAGTGGCCTTCGTCCTCCTTCACGACGATGAGATCGGGTCGAAATTCGAGGGCCACGCGCGTCAATTCCGCGATGTCGGCGTCCTGGCGGTTGCCGGCGTGCCCGAGCAGAATTCCCAGGCGACCGTTCGAGGCGCGCAGGTGAACGGCCACGTTGAGAAAGCCGCGCAGCCCGGCGGGATTGTGTGCGTAATCCACCAACACCGTCGCTCCGCCCACTGCGAAACGCATCATACGACCGGGGTTGTCTTTGGCGTTGGACCCGAAGCGGGCGAATACGGCGGCGATGGTCGCCGGCGCAATGCCGAGGCCGGCCGCGGCCAGCGCTGCGCCGGCCATATTGGCCACGTTGTAGGTGGCTATACCATCCATGGAAAGAGGCATCGCCGAGATCAAACCTAAATCGTGATCGGCACCGTCATGGCTTAGGTGCAACCGTCCCTGGCGTACTCCGCAGATTGAGTCGCCGCGCCGCCCATAGCTGCGCAGTGTCTCTTGATCCACACCCACCGCAAACCAGCCGAGCGGCGGACGACGTTCGAAGCGTCGCACGAGATCGTCGGCGCGCTCACGCAGCTGCGCGTCGTCGGCGTTCAGCACCAGCATGCCGCTCTGATCCACGACCGCAGCGACCGTCAGTTTGACGTCCGCCAGGCCGGCAAGATCATCGATGCCGTACTCGCCGAAGTGATCGGCGCTGACGTTGGTGATGACCGCGACGTCGGCTTGCGATACCGCAATTCCGCGGCGCAGGATGCCGCCGCGGGCGGTCTCCAGCATGGCGGCTTGCGTGCGGCGCTCGCGTAGAACCCAGCGCGCACCCGCGGGCCCTGAGTAGTCTCCCGTCGCCAGCACATCGTCATCGAGAAATACGCCGTCGGTGCAGTTGAAACCCGCATGCCAGCCGTGATTTCGTGCGCAGGCCGCGAGCAAGCGCACCGTGGTGGTCTTGCCGTTGGATCCGGTGACGATGACGGTCGGGATATCGTGCAGCTCCGGCCAGGGAACGTCGGCGGCATCCGGTAAGGCGGTGAGCGCAAAACTGCGACCGCCCACGCCTGACCCCAAGGTCAGTTCCGACTCATCGAGCACATGCGGCAGTCCCCGCGCCCCGGCCGCATCGAGCAGCGCGCGAAGTTTGGGGTGAGACTCCTGGGACGCCAGCCTCTCGAAGCGTGCCAGCGCAGCCGCCTCGTCCAGCACCGGGCGCAAATCCGCCGGCAGCGCCGGCGAGTCTTCCGCGGCCTCCAAGGCTTCCGCGATCAGTGCCGCCTCGAGTCCGACCCAGCGGCTGGGATCGCTCTCGTGTAATGCAGAGCACAGGGCCCACTCATTGACCTCGGTGGCCAGGAACAATTGATCATAGGGTGCGGCGATGGCCAGCAAGGTTCCGCCCGCATGTTTGCGGGCGACCGACCGCCGATGAACCCATTTCAAGCGCGTGCCGGCGCGCTCGACACGCACGCGCCAGGCGTCGAGCAAGGCACGGTCCATCGGTACGTGCGCGTCCAGCACGGCACCTGTGACGGCAAAGAACAGATTGCTGCCCGTGAGGCGGCGCGAATCGTCGAAGGGCAGCGCGATCGGAACGTTCAGTCCTCGCTCTCCGGTGCCATGCGAATTCCACGCTCATCGCGGATCAGTCCTTCGAGGTTGAAGTCCGGCGCCGGCTGCGCAGCGATGGTGACGCCGGAATCGAGTTGCGCACGCGGGCCCGTACCCGGGCCCGAGCCCGCACCTGCGCGGGCGCTGCCGTTGCCGTTGCTATTGCCGTGTGCGGCGGGAGCAGCGGGCGCATTGTCATTCGCCGCGGCGCCGCCGGATTTGACGCCGACCTTGGTACTGACGCCGGCAACGGCTGGCGCCGGCGCGCGCGCTGTCGCTGCGGGGTTGATATGCGCGGTCTGCGCCGCCGCAGCGCCGCTCGGCTTGAACTTGGTGATCTGCTTCCATGAACGGACCAAGGCATCGGCGAATATCAGCAACAGATCTCCCGGTTCGCCCATGCGCAAGGCCGCCTCGATGGCATCTTGCTCGTCAGGGATGACGGAGATCTCGTTCTCGGGCACTCCGGCGGCACGCAGCGCCTTCGCTTGAATGCGCGGCACTTCGTCCGGCGCGCGCTCTCGCAAATTATCGTCGCGGCGGCAGATGTAGTGATCGAAGCGGCCCGCGACTGCGTTCGCGATCGCGACCAGATCCTGGTCGCGCCGGTCGCCCGGCCCCGCCAGTACGACAATGCGCCGCCCGGTGACGTCGAGCCGCTGCGCCAGATCGGCCAGCATGCCGACGGCGTGCGCGTTATGCCCATAATCGAACAACACCTTGAACGGATGCTCGTTGAACACATTCATGCGTCCGGGAGCCTGATAGAACGTCGAGTCGAAGGTACGCAGACCTTGGCGGATGGCATCGAGCTTGATGCTGAGCGAGAAGGCCATGGCCGCGGCAAACATGGCATTCTGCACATTGTGCGTGGCGCGGCCTTCGAGCGTCGCCGGAATCAGATGCGTCCACAGCAGCGGAATGTGGCTGCCGCGATCGTACAGCGTGATCATTTGGCCGTTGACACCGGCCTCGAGCGCGCAGGCGCGGCCGCCCGCGCGGATGTGCTCGCGCACCAGGGTGTGCTGCGGATTCATGGTCACATAGCAAATGTTCTTCGCTTCGGTGTAGCCCGACATCTTCAGCACCAGAGGATCATCGGCATTGAGCACGGCACAGTCGGTGGCGATCTCGACGACGATGCGCTTCAACTCGGCGAGTTGCTCGAGCGTGTCGATACCCTTGAGGCCTAAGTGGTCGGACTGGACGTTGATGACGGCGCCCACGTTGACTTCTCTCACTCCCATGCCGGCGCGCA
Source organism: Gammaproteobacteria bacterium (assembly GCA_040004115.1). Lineage (GTDB taxonomy): Bacteria > Pseudomonadota > Gammaproteobacteria > Steroidobacterales > Steroidobacteraceae > Bog-1198. Next base: position 60,487 of record JBDUBO010000007.1, read on the forward strand.
GCAATCCGCCGCGTGCGGTCTCGAGCACGGCAATGTCGATCTGCGGATCCGCCAGCACCATGCGTGCCGAGATGGGACCCGTCATGTCGCCCTGCACGGTGCGTTGACCGTCGATGTACACCCCGTCCGTGGTGGTGAGTCCGGGTGTGTAGCCGCCCATCTTGGTCAGATGTGCGAGCATGCGCGCAGTGGTGGTCTTGCCGTTGGTGCCGGTAATGGCGGCGATGGGCACACGCGATGAGGCGCCCGGCGGGAACAACATGCCGACCACCGGTGCCGCGACATCGCGCGGCGTCCCCTCGCTCGGCGCCACGTGCATGCGGAAACCGGGTGCCGCATTCACTTCACAAATGCCGCCGCCGATGCTGCGGTAGCTTTCGGTAATGTTCTTCGACAGAAAGTCCACGCCGCCTACGTCGAGACCGATGGCGCGCACGGCACGCTCCGCCATTTCGCGGTTATCCGGATGGATCACATCGGTGACGTCGGTGGCGGTGCCGCCGGTGGAGAGGTTGGCGGTGGAGCGCAGATAGACGATCAATCCCTGCGCGGGTACCGAGTCGGCCTGCAGGCTCACCTTCTCGAGCATTTTCTGCGCCTGAGCGTCGAGTTCGAGGCGTGTCAACACCTTTTCATGGCCGATGCCGCGACGCGGATCCTGATTGACGATCTCGATCAACTCGGCAATCGTGTGTCGGCCATCGCCCACCACGTGACCCGGGGTGCGCCGTGTGGCTGCCACCAATTCGCCATTCACCACCAGCAGGCGATGATCGTCACCCTCGAGAAAGGATTCGACGATCACCGAGCGCGAGTGTTCGCTCGCCACGGCAAAGCCTTGCGCCACTTCTGCGTCCGTCGTCAGTCGAATCGAAATGCCGCGCCCATGGTTGCCGTTGTAGGGCTTGGTCACGACCGGAAACCCGACGCGATGCGCGGCGCGGACCGCTTGCTTTTCGTTCTGCACCAATTCCTGCTTGGGCACCGGCAGCCCGAGGGTTGCCAATATCTTGTTGGTCTCCTCTTTGTCGCTGGCCAACTCGACCGCGATGTGGGAGGTTCTGCTGGTGACCGTGGCCTGGATTCGCTGCTGGAACTTGCCGTGGCCGAGCTGGACCAGCGATTGATCATTGAGGCGCAACCATGGAATGCCGTGCTGTTCTGCCGCGCGCACCAGTGAGGCCGTCGACGGTCCCAAGGCACGCCGCTGCGCGAAGCGGATGAACTCATCGCGTGCCTCTTCCCAGATCCAATCCTGCGGCACGGAGTCCGTCGGCCGGATTGCCGCGGGCAGCAGCGAACACAGCAACCGCAGACCCAAATCGCCTGCCGCGATGCCTTCGTCGCGCTGCGCGTACTCATAAACTACGGTATACACTCCGGGCGGTCCGGCGCTGCGGGTCTTGCCGAAAGTGACTTCCTCGCCGGCCATATTCTGCAGTTCGATGGCCACATGCTCCAGAACATGCCCCAGCCAGGTGCCCTCGTTCTCGCGCATGCGTCTTAAGAAGCCGCCGGGTTCTTGGTAGGAGCAGCCGTGTTCCGCGAGGCCGGGCAGGGCGGCAGCCAGTGCATCGACGAACCCTAGGCCTAAGCGGCCCGTGGGCCAGGCCTCGAGGGGGCCTAAGTCAAGTTCCAGGCGAATGACGGGAAAGCGCGCGTACAGGGACGGGCCAACATACACGGAACGATCAAGAATGCGCATGGGCGTTGCTCCGCCGCTAACGCGGCCGTTTTATTGCTTTGCGTGCACCAGCCCACCGGCCTCTGCCAGTCGTGTGTGCAGGTTGAATGTCGCACCCGCGACCAGAATGTGCAACTTGAGCCCGAGCATGCAGACCGGCTGGCCCTCGCTCACCTCGCCGATTGATGAATAGCTGACATCGGCCGCATCTACCACCGTGACTCCGCCGCTGCCCTCGACTTCGAGAGTCTCGTCCGGGCCGATGAAGGCCGCCGTGTCTTCATCGAGACCGATGCCGACAGCAAACGGATTGTAGGACAGGGCGGTAATGAGGCGCCCGAGGCGGTCGCGCTGCCTGAAGTGCTGGTCGATGATGAAGCGGTTCGTGAGCCCCAAGCCCGGCGCCAGTCGCACGCTGCCCGAGATTACCGCAGAGCCCTCGTCGCCGAAGGCAATCATATGCTCGCTCAGGATGCTGGCGCCCGCACTGGTGCCGCCCACGGTCACCCCATGGGCGTTGCGCACACGGATGAGTTTGGCGACCGGCGTGCCGCCCAGCAGCGTCGTCAGCCGCAGCTGGTTGCCGCCGGTAAAGAATATGCCGGTGGCTTCCTCGAGGCGCCGCAACCGGCCTGCTTCCTGGCAGTCGCGGCGGGTGTCGAAGTCCATGACCGTCACCTCCTCGGCGCCCAGGTCCTTGAAGAGCTTTTCGTAGCGCGGGCCCGTCTCGTGCATGCGGCTTGCGGTGGGGATGACGACGATATTGGCGCCGGCGCCTCCGGAGACGCGGATGAAGCGTTCCAGAATATGACGGTCATTCTCCTTGTTCTCCGCGCCGCCGATGGGCACGATCCAACCGCGGATTTCGCCCTGAGGAATTTTGCTTGGCATTCGGTAGGATGCCCCTCCCGGAGGGCTGGTTTTCAACGACGACGACGGTACCATGTCAACGAAGCGCTACCCCAGTAGTTTAAACGAAACCTATGCCAAGCCGCCGGATTACCCTATGTAAACTTGCGCTGCTGCTGCTCTGCATGCCATGCCGGGGCGCCGAGGTCTTCTACATGGATCACGATCCGGTGACGGATCAGTATGTGGGGCCGGTCGGACCCCTGGTGCTGTCCGGGGAGATTACGCCCGGGGACTACGGCGCGCTATTGGCCAAGATCCTGGATGACGAGAACCGCTTCCTATCTCAGAACAAGATCATTCTGGCGTCCGACGGCGGCGATATGGCCGAGGCGCTGAAAATAGCCAAGCTGGTCAAGTCGCTCCATTCGCAGCTCATCGTCGGGCCACTCACCGGCCGTTGCGTCAGCGCCTGCTTCTTTATCTTTGCCGCCGCCGGGCAACGGGAAGCGGACGGCGAAAAACTGCTCGGCATCAATCGGCCGTACTTTGCGGATGCTGACGCCGCGACGCAGCCTGCCGTCGGTGCCGCCGCCGACGCTGTCGCCCCCGACACGAAGGGATTGGGGCAGGTGCGCGCCTTCCTGCACGACAATGACGTGCCGAGTTATCTGGTAGAGGAAATGTTCCGCCACCCGTCAGACGATGCGTACTGGTTGTCAGCGGAGGACGAAAAAAATCTCGGCTACAAGTCGCCGTCGTTCAAGAAATTTCTGAAGGCACAATGCGCTTGGGATGACGCCATCGAACGCGAGGCGTATGCCGGCAAGAGACCGATCGACGATTTGAAGCAGCTGTTGAAATGCAAGGATCGGGTCACTCTGGAGGCCGCACATCAAGTTTTGCTCGTGGCCCGCGCCCAGCACACGCCGGCTCATTGATGATCTCTGGGGATCGGTTCCTCCCAGGTCTTGGTCCGAATGACCGTGCCGTCGCGCAACAACGTGCGGGTGTACTTATAAAAAAATGTCCGAGCGTCGCTCGACACATCGAGCCGGCCGCGCCAGGTGAGCACGTGGTCCTTCACCGCCTGAATGTATTCTGAATCTCCCCGCACCCGTGCCAGCTCCGGATGCGCGTCGTCGACATCATAGGTGAGCTGTTCCGTGTGATCGAATCTCCCCCAAGGATAGGACGTGGCGGTTTGGCCTTTCCAGACCACTGTGCTGCGCTGCCTGGCCTCATCGCGAAGCACCGTCCATTCGCCGGGCCAGGCGCCGCCGCCGAGCGAGGTGATCCCTGCGGGCGCCTCGATGGGTTCGGGTGCCGCGAAGGCGGGCGCGGTCGGACCCCGTAGCGGCACTCGCGGCAGGATGATGCGCGATGCCGCGTCGCCGCCCAACGTCACCGAAGTGGTCATGGGATAGGGAGTCGGCCAATTCATGGGCCACAGGGCGTTGGACACGGCGACCCGAATGCGGTGGCCCTTTGGAAAAACCCAGGACGCCAGATGCAGGTCGAATGACAGGTCATACAGCTTGCCCGGCGCCAAGTCCTGCGGATCGGCCATGGAATTGCGCTGCGCGCCATTGATTCCGGCGCCGGTGACCATGGTTACGCGTCCATCGGGCGCGACATCGGATAAGCGCACGAACCAATCGGCGAGCTTCGCATCCGCCGCCACTTGCAGCTTCATCCGGGGCCGGCCCAGGATGGCCACCTCTTCGGAAAGCGGTTGCGAGTCATAGGTGAGGCTGAAGGCGTCCACCGGCCGTTGGTCCGACAGCAGTTCTCCCCACCAGAAGCCGGCTTCAACGCCCACGGACGGTACGTAGCGCAGCTGATCTTTACCGCCATTGCTGGGTACGCCGCTCGACAGGCCGTGATCGGGCTGCAGGTACAGGGTCATCAGAGTAAGGCCCGCGGGCGGCCAGGACTCGGCACGCCATTCGCCCGGCACTTCCTGCGGCTGCGCTTCGGGCGGATGCCAGTGCTGCTGATAAATGACGACGCGCGGGTCCTCAAGTACCCCGGTGTCGCGGCCCTTCAGCCAGTAGTCGAACCAACGCACAGCCTGATCGCGCCATTCGAACAGCGGTCCGTAATCGCTGCCATTGGGGAAGGCGTGGTTCCAGGGGCCGATCCAGGCGATGAGCGGCGATTTCACCTTATCGAGCATGCGCGGGATGCTGTCGCGATAGCCGTCTTGCAGGCCGCCGACCAGAAACGCCGGCACGCGCAGCGTCTCGATCGGGCGCAGCGGCGCGCGCCAGAATGCGCCGTCGCGCTGCTGCTTCATGTAGTTGAGCGACCAGGGCGGCGAATTCATGCGCGGGCCGATCACGGATTCGTCCAGGCTGAAGTCGGGCGCACCCGGACGCCCCTGGTCCAAGTCCATGGTGAGCTCGAACTCGTCGACGTGAAATACGCCGTCCATGTAGTGCACGTCTTCCTTGAACAGCTCATCGGTGGCGGCCACTGCGAGAATGGCCTTGAGCGCGGGCGGATTGCGCAGCGCCATTTGAATGGAGTTGAAGCCGCCCCAGGAAATCCCGAGCATGCCGACCTTGCCGTTAGACCACGACTGATTCGCCAGCCAGGAAATGATCTGTTCCCCGTCCTGCTGCTCCTGGGCCGAATATTCCCGATCGGGGGGAGTGCCCTCGCTCGCGCCGAATCCGCGAATATCGACGCGCGCACCCACATAGCCGCGCCGCGCAAAGTAGGCGTGCGTGCCGTAGTCGCGAATGACCTCGTCGTCGTCTTTTCGGTACGGCAGGTACTCGAGCAGCGCGGGCACACGCGCGCCGGATTTCAGACCCGCCGGCATATAGAGAGTGACGGCGAGGCGCACGCCGTCCTTCATAGGAATCCAGGTCTTTTTGAGTTCGACTCCGTAGGTGGGAGGCGACGGCGGCAGCGAGGCGCCGCTCGCGGCGCAGGCGACGCATAACATGAGAATCCCGATCGCGCGCTTCGACATACCACTCCTAAGTCCGTGGTCGAATCGTAAGTCGATAGCTTGAAGTTCGCCAGGGATTAATCGGCCCTCGGGCCTGCGCTACTGAGTGCAAAGCAATGTGAGGCGCCGCGCGCAGAAAGCTGAATGCTACGCGACCGACTCCGGCCGCCGCCGCTTGTCAGGCGCAATCCGCCAAATCTTCGTCGGTCGCGTCGGCCAGCGGGTCATCGACGAACAGGGGATTCTCCGCGGCGATCTGCCGGCCCATGGAGGCGATCCGCGCCCATTCCTCCGGCGGCAAATGGTGGCGCTCGCGCGCAAATTTCTGCACTACATCGAGAAAGGCCTGCTGGTTGGTGGAGGCCGCGGAGTAGTACAGCTCCAGCAGTTTCAAGCGCAGGTCGTGGCGATCGGGCTCGCGCTCGATTGCCGTTTTCAGAACATCCGCCAGATTCGTGCGCCGTTCCTTCATCACCACCTGCTCATTGAGCACGCTCGGCATATGCACGTGTTGCGCGGTCATGTCGAGATCGAGAAGATTGTAGTCGAGCCGCGTCGCGTCAATGCGAGCCGTGCCGGCATCCGCCCGCATATTGACATTGGGTCCTGGGGACGCGGCGCCAGAGACGGAGGTACCGGCTATTCTGCCGCGCCCCGCCGGCTCGCCGGTGGAAATGATGGGCAGCAAGGGTTGCGTGGATTCTTCGGGCTTGGGTTCGAGCAGTGCCTGCAAATCAGGTCGAGTGTCGCCGGTGTCGCGCACGGTCGTTTGTTCGTGCACGGGGCCGACGGCGGGCTTCCGAGCCGATTCGTGGGTCTGCAACGCAGTGAGATTGGGCACGGTTTCGGACGTGCTGTCGCCGGCGTCTGCATCGGCGAGCAAGGCGTGATCCTGCGCTGCGGCGCTGAGCGCCACGCTCGAAGGCTGGGCCCGCAGGGTGCGACGGCGTCGCATCCGGAAATACAGCCTCGCAAGTGCCACGCCCAATATGCCAATGCCGGCGACGATCGACGGGACTGATAAATCCGACTTTAGCAGTCGATTAGGGGCAGCGGCTGCAGTGGGCAGCGCGGCAGCGAGGGGCGTCGCGGCCGTTGCGGGCAGCGAAGCGGTGAGAGGCAGCGCGGCGACCACGGGCTTCTCGGCGCGGGCCGCCTGCTCTAGCAGGCTCTGCAGCTGCGCGTCGGTGCTTTGCAGCACTTTGTTCGACTCATTCAGTTCCTGTTCCAATGATTTCACTCGTCGGTCAAGCACCGCCGGATCGTCACCGACCGACGCAGTGCCGGCGGCAGCCGCAACGACGGATTGCGTCGTTGCCGCGGTCGGAGCGGGCCGTGCTGGATTCGATGCAGCCACGCGGGCGCCCGAACGCCATGCCGCCATTTGTGCGCGAAATTCGCTCTTGGCCTCAGCCTTGGAGATGGCTTCCAACTCGGCGTGTGCGGGAATGGTGAGCAATGCGCCACGGTGCAGCCGATTGATGTTGCCGTCGAAGGCGGCCGGGTTCGCGCGAAAAATTGCGATCATCATCTTCTGCAAGTCGGACGGACTGCGCTCGCCGACGCGCCAGGCGATACCGCGCAGCGTGGCTTTCGCGCCCACCTTGATGTGCGTCATCTTGCGGGCGGACTGCGACGGGGACTGAGCTGCCGTGACCGATGCAGGCACGGCGGTTGCCGCAGGTGTGGCGACCGCCAACTGGGTCTTTAGAGCGTGCACGTAATCCGTGGGATCGAGCAGTACGGTGTACTGGCGGATGAGTTCTCCGTTGTGCCAATTCAGATCAACCAGGAAGTTGACGACTGGCTCGGTAAAGGTTTCGCTGGAGCGCACGGCGAGCACGGGCCGTCCGCGGCTGTCTTGAACTACTTTGAACGTCGCCGACGACAGGAACGCGGGGCGATCGGCGCCGAAGCGCACGAAGGTCTCGCGATTCGCGACCGAGGCGCGCAGGTCGGTGAGTTCCAGTGCCGTTGCGCCGACGATGTCGATCTCGGCCGCGAAGTGTTCGTTGAGGGCGGAATCGACATGAATGTCGCCCAGCCCAATGGCATGCGCCGCACCGGGCGCCGAGAGTGCCATCATCAACATCAACGGGTTCTTCCCGTTCGTCATCGTCTGCTCCAGCGTTGCATGGATCTACCTGGGGCAAATGCTATGCGACCGATTCCAGGGTTGGATACAAGCGAATTCAAAGACTTCGACGCAGTTCACGCATGCCGACCGGTAGAAGCGCCGGCATGGCTGTCCAGCTGCAATTTATAGGCGGGAAAGCCTCGCCGGCGCAGCGGCGGCCGATGGCCGGCGCGATCCGACGCAACGCTGCCGCCGGCAATTCACGGCGATGGTTTGCCCGGTTGGTCATTTTGCAGTAGAATGAAATCGATTGAAAAATTGCTACAGACAGTAACATGCCGCAACCTTCCCTTCACAACAAACCCGAACCCCGTCAGGTCCTGACCGGCGCCGTGTTGCGCGCGTCGGCGCTGCTGGAAATTACCCAGTCGGCGCTCGCGCAGATTCTGGGGCTTAGCCCATCCACGGTGTCGCGCATGGCGAGCGGTGCCTATACTTTGGACGCGCAGAAGAAGGAGTGGGAGCTCGGCGCCTTGTTCGTGCGTCTGTTCCGCGCACTCGATGCCGTGATCGGCTCCAATGATACGGCTGCACGTGGCTGGCTGAACGGACAGAATCACGGCCTCGCCGGCCGCCCGATCGATCTCATCCGCAGTACCGAAGGCTTGGTTCGTGTCGTCCAATACCTGGACTCCGCGCGCGGTCGAATCTGAGTCGCGACGGGCGCAGCGGCGCCTGTGGAGGGCGGTCGAGGCGCAACACATCGCTTCGACGCTGCGGCTGGTGGCCGGCGTCGAGGAGCAGCTCCTGCTCGAACGGTTGCTGGATGCCAGCAAGCCGCCGCTGCCCACCGATGCCGGCGATCTGCACTACTTGCTGGCCACTCCCTTTCGATACACCTCGCCCGTCGGCTCGCGGTTCCGTGCGCCTGCGAATTCCGGGATCTGGTATGGCGCGGAGGCACAGCGCACGGCCTGCGCCGAGCTGGGATATTGGCGCTGGCGATTTCTGATGGATAGCGATGCTTTGCAGACGATGGGCCCGTCGCCGCAAACCGTTTTTCGAGCCGGCATCGACGGCCTTCTCGTCGATTTGACCGAGGTGCCCTTCAAACGTGCGCGGGCGCAGTGGACGCACCCGGACGATTACGCGCCGTCGCAGGCATTCGCGAGCATTGCACGCCAGGCGAATGTCGATGCCATCCGCTACGAATCGGTGCGCGATCCGAAGCACGGTGCGGCGGTGGCCGTGCTTAGGCCGTGTTTCAAGCCGCGCAAGCCGTTGCAGCAGGACACCTGGTTCTTGACCGTGCGGCGAAACGCCGTCATCTGGCAGCGGGAGGAGGAGACTTTCGAGTTCGCTGCGGATGGCTGGCGTTCGCCGGCCTAGGCCGCAAATCGCATACAATCATTGTGCTTAAGCACGCATTCCCGAAAAACCCAAGGATTTCCATTGAGCCGAAATTTCAAGAGCGACAACGTAACTCCTGCGTGCGATGCCGTCATGGCGGCCATCAATGCTGCGAATGTGGGCTCGGCGACGTCGTATGGCGGCGATGAGTTCACTGAGCGATTGCAAGCCGTGGCCAGCGCGGTGTTCGGCAGACAGGTGGTGATTTTCCCAGTGACGACCGGGACCGCGGCCAATTCCCTGGCGCTGTCGCAGTTCGTACCGCCCTATGGGGCCGTCTACTGCCACGACGCCGCGCATATCGTCACCGACGAATGCGGCGCGCCGGAATTCTTCATGGGCGGCGCCAAGCTCTTGGGGCTGCCGGCAGCCAACGGCAAGATTCGGCCCGAGCAAGTGGCGGGCGCGATTGCCTTTGCCGAGGACATGGGCGTGCATCATGTGAAGCCGGCGGCGTTAAGCCTGACTCAGGCCACCGAATGGGGCACTGTCTATCAATTGGCTGAGCTGTCGGCGCTGGCCGCCACGGCCAAAAAGCACGGACTGCCGGTGCATATGGACGGCGCGCGGTTTGCGAATGCGCTGGTGCATTTGAATTGCACCCCCGCCGAGGCCACCTGGAAACTCGGCATCGACGTGCTGTCGCTGGGCGCCACCAAGAACGGTGCGCTGTGCGCCGAGGCTGTGGTGTTCTTCGATCCAGCGCAGGCCCGCGACTTCGATCGCCGCCGCAAGCGGGCAGGGCATCTGTGGTCGAAACTGCGATTCCTGAGCGCACAGCTCGTCGCCTATCTCGAGAACGATCTGTGGCTCGACAATGCGCGCCACGCGAATGCCATGGCATCTGCTCTGGCCGAAGGACTGCGCAGTGTCGCCGGCGCCACGATCGAGCAGTCGGTGGACGCCAACGAGGTGTTCGTGGCGCTGCCCGAGGCCACCGTCGCTGAATTGGAAAAGCAAGGATTCGGCTTCTATCGCTGGCCGCTGTGCAACCCCGCACACGGCGTCGCGATTCGCTTGGTGACCTCTTATGCTACGCCGCGAGCGCATGTGAATGAGTTCCTCGCCGCGGCCAAGAGTGTGGGCGCGCGCTAGCACGGCGGCCCGACACGCCATGCCTCTGCACATCACCAGCGAGTCCTGGCCCTACAAAGTGCCGTTTCGCGTGTCGCGCGGCGCCGAGGCAGCGCTCGACGTAGTGGTGGTGACGCTCACCGATTCGCAGGGCCGCGTCGGCCGCGGCGAAGCTGCCGGTGTGGACTACGACGGTGAGAACATTCCGCTGCTGTGCGCGCAGATCGAGGCCGTGCGCGAGACCATCGAGGGTGCCATCGAGGGCGACACGCGCGCGAGTGGTGCGGGCGGAGCGCGCCTTGCCCCCGGCACGCCGCTCGCCGGCGTGGGGCATGGCTTCGCCGGCCTGGCTAAGTTGCTGCCGGCGGGTGGCGCACGCAACGCGGTGGACTGCGCGTTCTGGGATTTGGCGTCCAAACAGCGCCGCACCACGGTGTGGGAATGGGCAGGTTGGCCGAATCCCCGGCGGCTCACCACTTCGGTGACGCTGGGCATAGACACCGACGCGGCCGTGACGGCAGGTGCGCAGCAGTACGCCGACTGGCCGTTGATCAAGGTAAAGGTGGACGGCGAGCGTCATCTGCAGGTGGTGCGACTGGTTCATCACCTCTGTCCGGCCGCGCGACTCATCATCGATCCGAATCAGGCGTGGTCCTGCGACTTGCTGAATCGTCTCGCGCCGGAAATGCAATCCCTGGGAGTGGTACTCATCGAGCAACCCGTCGCGCGAGGCGAAGACGAGAGCTTGCGCGCTTACTCAGGATTGATACGGCTGGCCGCTGATGAGTCGGTGTCCGACCGCAGCGCATTGGCGAAGGTCAAGGACTTGTACCAGGTGGTAAACGTCAAGCTCGACAAGACCGGCGGGCTCACGGAGGCGCTGGCGCTGGCGTATGACGCCCAGGCGCTAGGACTGCAAGTCATGGTGGGCTGCATGGCGGGAACGTCTCTGGCGATGGCGCCCGGGATGGTTGTCGGGCAACTGGCGGAGTTCGTGGATTTGGACGGCCCGCTGCTGCACGCCGCGGACCGAGAGCATGGCATCGCGTACGATCGGGGTTTGATGCAATTACCGTCGGCTGATTTATGGGGTTGAAAACAATGTCACAGTCAATCTTTGCCTGCGCCGCGGCGCAGGCACATGGACTCGCCGCGCCGGTGCGCACACCGATGGTCGCCGCGGCACCGCGCGCACCTTGGGTCGCCGTGGCGGCGCTCGCGTGTGTACCGTTGCTGTTCGGTGCTGCGGCCCGCAGCGCCGAACCGCCGTTCGATCTCATCATCGCCAACGGCCACATCATCGACGGCACGGGCTCGCCCTGGTACTCGGGCGATGTGGGTATTCGCGACGGGCGCATCGCAGCCATCGGCAAATTGGCCAAGGCAGCGGCCAAGCAGCGTATCGATGCCGCTGGCAAGGTGGTGGCGCCGGGGTTCATCGACATGCTGGGCCAATCCGAATTCACCATCCTGGTCGAGCCGCGGCTGCCGTCGAAGATTTATCAGGGCATCACCACGGAAATTACCGGCGAGGGCAACTCGTCGGCCCCCATGACCGGCCACGCGCGGCTCGAATCCGCCGCTACGCTGGAACATTACGGCCTGAAGGCGGATTGGCAGACATTGGGCGAGTACTTTGCGCGTCTGGAACGTCAGGGTATGGGCATCAATCTGGCGTCGTACGTGGGAGCGACGACGCTGCGCGAGGTGGTGATCGGCGCCGACAATCGCCCGCCGACGAAGTCGGAACTCGAGCGCATGCGGGCCTTGGTGCGCGAGGCCATGGAAGAGGGCGCTATGGGCGTGTCGACATCGCTGGAATATGCGCCTGCGCCCTATGCCAGCACCGAGGAGTTGATTGCGCTGGCGTCGGAGGCCGCGCCCTACGGCGGCATCTACGCCACACATATGCGCTCGGAAGGCGACGGCATGGTGGCCGCGCTCGATGAAACCTTCCGCATCGCGCGCGAAGCGCACATCCCGGCGGAGATCTGGCATTTGAAAGTGGCCGGGAGGAAGAACTGGGGACACATGCCCGATGTCGTCAAGCGCATCGAGGCGGCGCGTGCCGCCGGCCTCGACATCACTGCGGACACGTATGCGTACACGGCGTGGTTCAACGACATGTCCGCCTTCGTGCCGCCGTGGGCGCATGACGGCGGCAATGACCAGTTGATCGCGCGTCTGAAGGATCCGGCCACACGGGCGCGCATCGTCAAGGACATCAGGGCACCGAGCGAAACCTGGGACAATGAATGGGACGAGGTCCCGGGACCCGCGTCCATTCTCATCGGCGTGGTCAAGAACCCGGCACTGCATTCCTTGCAGGGCCAGACCATCGCGGCCATTGCGAAGGCCCGGGGCAAGGATCCCCTCGAGACTCTGCTCGATATCCTGGTCGAGGACCATGGCTTCACGGGATGCGCGGTGTTCGGCATGCAGGAGGACGATGTGGCGCTGGCGCTGATGCAGCCGTGGGTCTCTGTGAACAACGACAGTTCGGGCGCTTCGCCGGAAGGCATACTCGGCCAGGAGCATCCGCATCCGCGCGCCTACGGCACTTTCCCCCGCATCTTGCGCAAGTACGTGCGCGAGGAGCATCGCTTGTCGTTGCAGGACGCAATACGCAAGTTCTCCGCATTGCCGGCGCAGCGCATGCGGCTCATCGATCGCGGCGTGTTGAAGCGCGGCATGTGGGCCGACGTCGTGGTATTCGATCCGGCGACCATTACCGACCGCTCCACCTTCAGTTCGCCGAATGAATTGGCCTCAGGTATGCAGTGGGTGCTGGTGAACGGGGTGGCGGTGATTGCGGAGGGCAAGATGACGGGCGCCAAGCCCGGCAAGGTGTTGCGCGGGCCCGGCTACAAAGCGACGGCGTCGTCGTAAGTCAACCCCGGCGCGCCCGGGTCTGCGCTATCCGCCGGCTGTGGCAAAAAAAGTCTCTGAACGCTCGTACAGTTGCCGCGGCGCGGCTAGGCGTGATTGCCGGCAGCGCTTGGCGCCTGGTTAAAAATAAGGATATAAATCTATTAATATCATTCTGTTATAAGCAATACCTCATGTGGTACAGCGGTCTGACCCGAGGCGCGGTGGGGAGTATTTCTCGGCGTTGGAATTCGCCTCAATAGCTGTTGCGGATTTGACAAAGAGGCCGCAGGAGATTCTTATAAGCGCCTAACAACCGCGGGGATCAATTGGATGTTCAATTGAACAGCGTTTCGGAGCCGGTTGGAACGCTCGATGTTGCTCTTGGTCACGCTGCACGAC
>JBDUBO010000044.1:0-28799 GCA_040004115.1 Gammaproteobacteria bacterium
TTCTCCATTGCCGAGGCAGCCACGGCCGGCCGCCCCGCGGTAGGCCGCCCCGCGGACTATTCGCTGTTGCGGGAGGGAACGCGGCTGTTCCTCGCCCGTCACGGGGTGGGCCTGTTGGACATGGCGCGCATGAAGATCGCCGGCCTGCACAACGCCGCCAATGCGCTCGCGGCCTTGAGTCTGGGCGACGCCGTGGGCTTGCCCCTGCCGGCCATGCTCGAGGCGCTCGAATCTTTCCCCGGCCTGCCGCATCGCTCCGCATGGGTCGCCGATGCGGCGGGCGTGCGCTATGTCGATGACTCCAAGGGGACCAATGTGGGCGCGACCATTGCCGCGGTGGCCGGCATGCCGGGACCCCTGGTGATGATTGCCGGCGGGCAGGGCAAGGGCCAGGACTTCACGCCCCTGGCGGACGTGTTTCGCGGCAAAGTGAGGCATGTCGTGCTGATCGGCCAGGATGCGGCGGTGTTGGCCGCGGCGCTCGCCGGGGTCTGTACCACAGAGATCGTCGGGTCGATGCAGGATGCCGTCATTGCGGCGGCCCGCGCCGCCCGCGCGGGCGACACCGTGCTGCTGTCACCTGCTTGCGCCAGCCTCGACATGTTTCGCGACTACGGTCATCGCGGCGATGAATTCGCCGCCGTCGTGCACCGCCTCGCGGATGAGCCCACATGACCACCGCCACCATGTCCTATGGCGTGCGCGCACGGGAGCGCATGCCCTTCGCCTGGGACTACATCACCTTGGGGTTGGTTGCGGGCCTGTTGTTGATCGGTCTGATCATGGTCACGTCGGCGTCGATGTCCATCGCTGCGCGGGATCTCGGCAATCCCTTCTACTTCCTCGAGCGCCAGTTCGTATTCGGCTTCATCGGCTTGCTGTTCGCCTGGGTGGTGACGCGCGTGCCCACCGAATTGTGGGACAAGTACGGCCTCGCACTGCTGTGCCTGGGATTGTTGCTGCTGTTCCTGGTGCTGATTCCGGGTATCGGCGCCACCGTCAATGGAGCGCGCCGCTGGCTGCGCGTCGGGCCGGTTAATTTTCAGGTGTCGGAACTCGCCAAGGTGCTGATACTGACCTGGGTGTGCAGCTACTGCGTGCGCAAACGCACGGAGCTCGAAACCACGTTTCCCGGGCTGGCCAAGCCGGTGGGCCTGTTGACCGTCGCCGCGGTGCTGTTGCTGGCCGAACCGGACTTCGGCGCCACCACGGTGCTATTTGCCACAGGCTTCGCGGTGCTGTTCGTCGCCGGTGCGCGGCTGCGCTATGTGATGCTGCTGGTGTCGGCCGCGACACTATCCTTTGCAGTGCTGGCGCTAACCTCGGCCTATCGGTTGAAACGTCTCACCGGATTCCTGCATCCCTGGGACGATCCCTTCAACGGCGGCTTTCAATTGACGCAGTCGCTCATCGCCATCGGCCGCGGCTCGTGGTTCGGCGTGGGCCTCGGCAGCAGCGTGCAGAAGTTGTTTTATTTGCCTGAGGCGCACACCGACTTCGTGTTCGCCGTGCTGGCTGAGGAATTGGGCCTGGTCGGCGTGCTCGGCGTGATCGCGCTGTTCATGGCGCTGGTGTGGCGCGCATTTCACATTTCGCGCATGGCGGCGCAGGCGGGCCTGCGATTTCAGTCCTATCTGGCGCTGGCGTTCGGAATGTGGCTGGGATTGCAGGCCATGGTGAACATCGGGGTCAACATGGGGGTGCTGCCGACCAAGGGGTTGACGCTGCCGCTGTTGAGTTACGGCCGCAGCAGCCTGCTGGTGAGCCTGGCGTGGCTGGGCGTGGTGCTGCGGATTTATCACGAAGTGAAATGCAGCTCGCGCTCCGCCGTGATGCGCATGCCGGGAGGTGCGCGATGAGCGGCCGAGCCCCAGGCGGCGCATCCCTCGGCGGCCCCGTGCTCATCATGGCCGGCGGCACCGGCGGCCACGTATTTCCCGCGCTCGCCGTGGCCAAGGTGCTGCGTGAGCGGGGAGTCGAAGTCGTGTGGTTGGGCGTACCCGGCAGCATGGAGTCGCGGCTGGTGCCTGCCAACGGCTTTCCGATTGAATGGGTCAGAATCGGCGGCATTCGCGGCAAGGGCCTGGGGCAAAAATTGCTCGCGCCCATGCGCATCTTGAGAGCGGTGCTGCAATCGCTGCGTGTGATGCGGCGGGTGCGGCCACGTTCGGTGCTGGGCGCCGGCGGCTATGTCAGCGGGCCGGGCGGCATTGCTGCGTGGCTGCTGCGAGTTCCATTGCTGATTCACGAGCAGAATGCCATTGCGGGCATGACTAATCGCTGGCTGGCGCGCTTGGCGGGACAGGTGCTCGAGGCATTCCCCGGCAGCTTCGGTCCCAAGGTTGCCGCGCAAACCATCGGCAATCCGGTCCGCGCCGACATTGCCGCCCTGCCGGTGCCACAGTTGCGCTTCGCGGGTCGCGGCGCCTCTCATTTATTGGTGCTCGGCGGCAGTCAGGGCGCGCAGCGTCTGAACGCCGTGGTGCCGCAGGCACTGGCTCAGGTGCCGCTCGAACAGCGGCCGCGGGTGCGGCATCAAACCGGTGAGCGGGGAGTCGAAGCAGCGCGCAGCGCCTACGCCGCGGCCAAGGTGGACGCGGAGGTGCTGCCCTTCATCGACGACATGGCAGCGGCCTACGCCTGGGCGGATCTCGCGGTCTGCCGTGCCGGCGCCATGACCGTCGCCGAATTGCAGGCCGCCGGGATCGGCGCCATCTTCGTGCCTTTCCCCATGGCCACGGACGATCATCAAACCAAGAACGCCGAGGTCATGGTGCGAAGCGGCGCCGCGCAAGTGATCCAGGAACGGGATCTGACCCCGGAGGTCTTGGGTGCCTCCATCACCGAACTCGTCGCCGATCGGCCGCGTCTTCTCAAGATGGCCGAGGCTGCCCGCGGTTCACGCATCATCGATGCGGCGGCACGGCTCGCGGATCTGTGCATGGCGGCGGGAGCGCACGCGTGAACGATAGGCCGCGCACAACCCGCACCCGCGGCGACGAACGCACGCGCGCCGACGAACGCACGCGCATCGAAGATCGCATGCGCCGCATCCATTGCATCCACCTGGTCGGCATCGGCGGCAGCGGCATGGGCGGCATCGCCGAAGTGCTGCTCAACTTAGGGTATGAGGTGCAGGGATCGGACCTCAAGGCGAATCCAGTCACGCAGCGCCTGGCGCGCCTGGGCGCAACGATTTTCATCGGCCACACGGCGGAGCAGTTGGGAGCGGCCGATGTGGTGGTGGTGTCGAGTGCCGTCAACCGATCCAACCCGGAAGTCGCGGCGGCGCTGGCAAAGCGCATCCCGGTGGTGCCGCGCGCGGAAATGCTGGGCGAGCTGATGCGCTTTCGCTACTCGATCGCGGTCGCCGGCACGCATGGCAAGACCACGACCACCAGTTTGGTGGCGAGCGTGCTCGCCGAGGGCGGCTTGGATCCCACCTTTGTCATCGGCGGCCGCCTGAAGAGTGCCGACAGCAACGCGAGGCTCGGCGCCGGCCGCTACCTGGTGGCAGAGGCCGATGAGAGCGATGCCTCCTTCATGCACTTGCAGCCCATGATTGCCATCGTCACCAATATAGACAACGATCATTTGGCAACGCATGCAGGGGATTTCGCCGGCCTCAAGCAGAGCTTCATCGACTTCCTGCACAATTTGCCGTTCTACGGGCTCGCGGTGCTGTGCGGCGACGATGAGCACGTGCAGGGCATTCTCGAGGCGGTGGCACGGCCTTTCGTCACCTACGGGTTCGCGCCGGAGGCGGATATTCGCGCCGTCGACGTGGTACGCGACGGCCTGCAGTCGCGCTACCGGGTACTGCGTGCGGGGCACGATCCGCTCGACATCATCATTAATTTGCCGGGCCGCCACAATGTCCTGAATTCGCTGGCGGCCGTGGCGGTGGCTACCGAACTCGACATTCCGGCCGCGGCAATTCAGCAAGCCCTCGCCAATTTCCAGGGCATCGATCGACGCCTGCAGCAGCTGGGCGAGATCGAATGGCCCGGCGGCCGTGCGCTGGTCGTCGATGACTACGGTCATCATCCCACGGAGGTTGCGGCTACCTTGGATGCCGTGCGCCAGGGGTGGCCGGCACGCCGCCTGGTGCTGGCTTTCCAGCCGCATCGCTACACCCGGACGCGCGATTTGCTGGATGACTTCGGACGGGTGCTCGGCGACTGCGACGTGCTGCTGGTCACCGAGGTGTATGCCGCCGGCGAAGCGCCCATCGCCGGCGCCGACGGCCGCGCCATTTGCCGAGCCGTGCGTTCACGAGGTCTGGTCGAACCGGTGTTCGTCGAGCACGTCGAGGATCTGGCCGACAGCCTGCGCAGCGTGGTGCATGACGGCGATGTGGTGTTGACCATGGGCGCCGGCAATATCGGCGCCGTCGCCCAGGAACTCAAGAGCCGTTTCGCGGCGGGAGCGGCGCAATGAGCGCGCAACGAATCACCGACCTGTCGCCGGAGTACAGCAGCCGGGTGCTGCACAACATTCCCATGGCCAAGCACACTTCGTGGCATGTGGGCGGTCCGGCGGATTTATTCTTCACGCCGCGCGATGTCATGGACTTGGGCGCCTTCATCCGCCACCTGCCGCCGGAGTTGCCGGTGCTGTGGGTCGGGCTCGGCAGCAACCTGCTGGTGCGCGACGGCGGCATCCGCGGTGCGGTGATTTCCACGCATGGCGCGCTCGGCACGCTGGAACGCTTAAGCGCCACGCGTATCCAGGCCGAAGCCGGCGTGCCCTGCGCGCGCATTGCGCGGCAGTGTGTGAAATGGGGATTAGGACCCGCAGAATTCTTCGCCGGCATTCCCGGCACCTTGGGTGGCGCGCTCGCCATGAACGCCGGCGCCTGGGGCGGCGAGACCTGGCCGCATGTGGTCGACGTGGACGTGCTCGATCGGCGCGGCGTGCGACATACGCGCAACCCCGCCGAGTATGCCATCGGCTACCGCTCGGTGAAGGGACCGGAAAACGAGTGGTTCATCCGCGCACGGCTCGAATTCGACCGCGCACCCGGGGTCAACGCCGGCGCCATTCGCGAGTTGCTCGACAAGCGCAAGCAGTCTCAGCCCATCGGCGAGTGGAGCTGCGGCTCGGTGTTCACCAACCCGCCGGGCGATCATGCGGCGCGCCTGATTGAAGGCGCGGGCCTCAAGGGCTTTCGCATCGGCGACGCATCGGTATCCGACAAGCACGCGAATTTCATCATCAACCACGGCGCCGCGAGCGCCGCCGATATCGAGGCGGTGATCGTGCACGTGCAGCGCACGGTCGAAAAGATTCATGGTGTTTTGCTGCACACTGAAGTGCGCATCGTCGGGGTGCCGGCGTGAGCCTGCTGGTTCTCAAATCAGGCTACCGCCGCGCCCGATCGGCGGCGGACTTCGGCAGGGTAGCGGTGCTGCTGGGCGGCGATTCCACCGAGCGCGAGATCTCTCTCCTCAGCGGCAATGCGGTGCTGGCCGCGCTGCTTCGCCGCGGCGTGAATGCGCATGCCTTCGATCCCAAGAATGTGCCGGTGCAGAACTTGGTGAGTGAGGGCTTCGATCGGGTGTGGATCGCGCTGCACGGACCCGGGGGCGAGGATGGCCTGATGCAGGGCGCGCTCGAGTGGCTGGGAGTGCCTTACACCGGCAGCGGCGTGCTGGCGTCGGCGCTGACCATGGATAAGCTCAAGACCAAGCGGGTGGTGGTGGGCGCAGGATATGCCGCCCCCGAGTATGCCGTGCTCTCGGGCCCCGCCGACTTGGCTGGCGCTCTCGCCGCCATCGGCCTGCCCATGATGGTCAAGCCCGCCTCGCAGGGCTCGAGCGTCGGCATCACCAAGGTCAAGACGGCCGCGGAGCTGCCCAAGGCCTACGCCGAGGCAAGTGCCATCGACCCCATCGTGTTCGCGGAACGATTCATCAGCGGCGACGAGTACACCGTGGGCGTGCTGCACGATCGCGGTCTGCCGTCGATCCGCATTCAGCCGGCGACCGAATTCTACGATTACGAGGCCAAGTACTTCCGCAATGACACGCAGTATCACTGCCCAAGCGGACTGGATGCGGCCGCGGAAGCCGAACTGCAAGCGGCTGCGCTCGACGCTTTTCGCGTCACGGACTGCGCGGGTTGGGGCCGCGTCGATTTCATGCGCGACCGTGCCAGCGACAAATTCTATTTCATCGAGATCAACACCACTCCCGGCATGACCGACCACAGCCTGGTGCCGATGGCGGCGCGTCAGGCCGGAATCGACTTCGAAGAACTGGTGTGGCGCGTTCTGGAAAGCAGCTTTATGCGAGAGCGCAAATGATGAACCTGACGCTGCCGCTACGACGCAATCGATTCAAAGCCATGCCCAAGGTGCAGAAGCGGGAGTGGCGGTGGCCGGCCTTCGTAGTCGAGTGGCGCAGCTACGCGCGCCGCGCCGCGCTGCTGCTCATGGTGGGCGGGGCGCTGGCGGCACTTGCCTGGGCGTTGGATCGTCCGGTGCGCGTCATCTCCATGGACGGCAGCTTCCAGCGAGTGTCGCCGGGCCAGATCGAGAAGGCAGTCGCACCTTTCGCGCACGCGGGCTTCATGTCAGCCGATCTCGACGGCATTCAGAGCGCCGTTGAAGCACTGCCCTGGGTGGAGCACGCGCGCATTCAGCGGCACTGGCCCAACAGCCTGCACGTCACCGTGGTGGAGCAAACCGCGGCCGCACGCTGGGGCGAGTCCGGATTGCTCAACACCCGAGGCGAACTGTTCGTGAGATCGGCGACCCACGTGCCCGCGGAATTGCCGCATTTGAGCGGCCCGGAGGGCACGGAATCGCAGGTGGCACAGCGCTATCTCGCGGTGCAGGGCCGAATGCTCGAGGCCGGCATGCGCATTGCCGCGCTGCGCCTCGATGAGCGCGGCGCCTGGGAGTTGGATCTGGACAGCGGCGTGACGGTGCGTTTGGGAAGGCGCGAGGTCGACGAGCGCATCGATCGCTTCATTCACACCGCATCGCAGGTCATCGCCCATCGATTGAATGAAATCTCTTACGTCGACATGCGCTACTCCAATGGCTTTGCCATCGGCTGGCGAAATCCCGGGGTGCCGGCAACGGTGCCCTACAAGCGCAATGACGACACCGACGCCTGAAGGAATTTTTTAAACACATGGCTAAGCGTTCTGATCGAAATCTATTGGTGGGCCTGGACATCGGCACCAGTAAAGTCGTCGCCATCGTCGGCGAGATCAAGGCTGACGGCGCCTTGGAGATCATCGGCATCGGCAGCCATCCCTCGCGCGGCTTGAAGAAGGGCGTGGTGGTGAATATCGAATCCACCGTGCAGTCCATTCAGCGCGCCGTGGAAGAAGCCGAGCTGATGGCGGGTTGCGAGATTCACTCGGTGTACGCCGGCATTGCGGGCAGCCATGTGCGCAGCCTCAACTCCCACGGCATCGTCGCCATCAAGGACAAAGAGGTGGTGCAGGGCGACGTGGAGCGCGTCATCGATGCGGCGAAAGCGGTCGCCATACCTGCGGACCAGAAAATCCTTCACGTGCTGCCGCAGGAATACATCATCGACAGCCAGGAAGGCATCCGCGATCCCATCGGCATGTCGGGGGTGCGCCTCGAAGCCAAGGTGCACATCGTCACCGGCGCGGACAGTGCGGCGCAGAACATCGTCAAGTGCGTGCAGCGCTGCGGCCTCGCCGTCGACGACATCGTGTTGGAGCAGCTGGCCTCGAGCTACGCCGTGCTCACCGAGGATGAAAAAGACTTGGGCGTGTGCGTGGTGGACATCGGCGGCGGCACCACGGATATCGCGGTATTCGGCGGCGGCGCGATCCGTCACACCGCCGTGATTCCGATCGCGGGCGATCAAGTGACCAACGACATCGCCGTGTCCATGCGCACGCCCACGCAGTACGCCGAGGATATCAAGATCAAGTACGCCTGCGCGCTGTCGCAACTCGCCAATACCGACGAGACCATTGAAGTGCCGAGCGTGGGCGATCGCCCGCCGCGGCGGCTCGCGCGGCAAACGCTGGCTGAAATCGTCGAGCCACGCTACGAGGAATTGTTCGCCCTGGTGCGCGATGAGCTGCGCCGCGCGGGCCTGGAGGAGCAGGTGGCGACCGGCATCGTGCTCACCGGCGGCAGTTCCAAAATGGAAGGCGCGATCGAGCTTGCCGAAGAAGTGTTCCACATGCCGGTGCGCTTGGGCGTACCGCAGTACGTGAGCGGCCTGAAGGACGTGGTCAGCAATCCGATTCATGCCACGGGCGTGGGGCTGCTGTTGTACGCCAAGAGCAATCTCGATGTGCAACGTTCGACGCCGCCGCTGCTCGCGGGCGGCATGAAGAATGTGTTTGAGCGGATGAAAGCCTGGTTCGCAGGCAATTTTTGATTTTGCGATTAAATAAACGAGGAGAGCTGGAATGTTCGAACTAATGGACTCTTATAGTCAAAGCGCCGTCATCAAGGTGCTGGGCGTGGGCGGCGGCGGCGGCAATGCCGTCTCGCACATGGTCCAGGCCGGCCTCGAGGGCGTGGATTTCATCTGCATCAATACCGATGCGCAGGCGCTGAAGCACTCCAAGGTGCGCACCGCGCTGCAGATCGGCTGCAACATCACCAAGGGCCTCGGCGCCGGCGCCGATCCGGAAGTGGGGCGTCAGGCCGCCATGGAGGATCGTGACCGCATCATCGAGCTCATCGAAGGCTGCGACATGTTGTTCATCACCGCCGGCATGGGCGGCGGCACCGGCACAGGCGCGGCTCCCGTGGTCGCGCAGGTGGCCAAGGAACTCGGAATTCTGACCGTTGCGGTGGTCACCCGGCCGTTCGAGATGGAGGGCAACAAGCGTTCGCGCGTGGCCGATCAAGGCATGCTGGAATTGTCCAAGTATGTGGACTCCTTGATCACCATACCGAACCAGAAGCTGCTGTCGGTGCTCGGCAGCAGCACCACACTGCTCGATGCCTTCAAGGCAGCCAACACCGTGCTGCAGGGTGCGGTGCAGGGCATTGCGGAACTCATCACCCGGCCGGGACTGATCAATGTCGACTTCGCCGATGTGCGCACGGTCATGTCGGAAACCGGCATGGCCATGATGGGCTCGGGCAGTGCGGCGGGCGACGATCGGGCGCGCGAAGCGGCCGAGGCGGCCATTTCCAGTCCGCTGCTCGAAGACATCAACCTTTCGGGCGCTCAGGGAATCTTGGTGAATGTTACAGCCGGCATGGATTTGTCCATCGGTGAATTCCAGGAAGTGGGCAATGTGATCAAGCAATTCGCTTCCGATGACGCCACCGTGGTGGTGGGCACCGTGATCGATCCGGACATGGCCAATCAAATCCGGGTGACGGTCGTCGCCACCGGTTTAGGCAAGCCCGTCGCGACCGCGCGGCCCGCGCCCATCGATGCAAAGATAGCTGCCGCCATCGCACCGCCGCTGACCATGCGGGTGGTACGTCCGAAGTCGCCGATGGGGCCGACGGATTACGCCATGCTGGACAAGCCGACGGTGCAACGGCAACGCGCCGTGGGCGACGGGCTGCGCGCGGAAATAGATTCGGAGGACTTGCTGGACATCCCCGCGTTTCTGCGCCGCCAGGCGGATTAGAGTTTGCGATAGTACATTCCAGGCTTTGGCGCCCGGTTTATCCGGGCGCCGGTTTGGCTAAGGGATAGCAATGTCCGCCATCGCCTCGGAGCGTTCGAGCTCACTGCCGCTCAGACCCATCATCGTGCTCGGCGTGATGGGTTTCGTATTGGCGCTGCGCCTTGCGCATTTGTCCAGTGCGCCTTTGAGCCCTTTGAGCTACCAGCCGGGACCGGACGAGGAGTATTACCTGCGCTTCGGCCAAGCCGTCGCCGCGGGCGTGGGGCAAGACAGCCCCGAGTTCACTTTCATGGATCCCGGCTACGGTTACCTGTTGGGGATGATCTTCAAGCTGGCGGGCGGCAGCTTATTTGTCGTTTACGCCCTGCAATGCCTGCTCGATACGGCCACCGCCTACGGGATATTCGTCATCGGACGACAATTGGGTCGAGATCGCGCCGGACTGTTCGGCGCGCTGCTGTACGGAATGACCTCCGTCGCCATCATGTTCTGCACGGCGCTGCTCAAGGAAGTGTGGGTCACGGCCTTCGTGACCTGGTGGGTGGCAGGCGCCCTGAAGTTGATCGGCTCGCAGCGCAAGCTAGGCTGGTTCGCCTTCGGCCTGTACTGCGGCATGGGGATGGCGCTGCGCTCCACGCTGCTGCTCCTGGTGTTGATGGCTTTGGTGCTGCCCGTGTACGGGGCATTGCGCGGCACCGGAATATCGCCGGGCGCGGGAATAGCGCCCGGTGCGGGAAGAATTTCACAGTGCACGCGCACTGCCGCGCTGGTGCTGTGCGGAGCGGTACTCGCGCTGTTGCCGTGGTCGCTCAGGAATTATCACGCCTACGGCAGCCTGACGCCGCTGCCGCACAACGGCGGCGTGGTGCTGCACCAGGTGTACAACGACAAGAACCCGGCATCGGCAATTTGGATACCGGATTTCGTGGACTACTCGAGTCCCGGTGAAATCTGGCGGGGGTACGCGGCGGAAGCCGCGAAACGGGAGGGGCGAGCGCTATCCCCGTCCGAAGTGGATCGCTACTGGAAAGATGAAGCGCAGAGTTACATCCGGCAAAATCCCGGGCGCGTGCTCGCAGACATAGTGCGCAAGGCATTGAAGTTCTTTGCCGCTACTGAAGTTCCCATCAATCGCTCCTTGGTCGAGGAGAGAATGTTCTCGCCGGTGCTTCAGTGGCTGCCGGCGCCTGCCGCATGGCTACTCGCCTTGGGAATCGCGGGCCTTGCGTGGCTGGCCGTGCAAGACCGCCGCTGGCTCATCGTCGCTGCCCCGATTTTTATTGGATTGTTCACCACGGCAGTCTTCTTTGCAGAGGATCGCTTTCGCTTTCACGCTATGGCGATGTTGGCGCTGTGCTCAGGGATTTGGATCGATCTGATCGTCAAAAATTTCCGCCAGCACCAGCCGCGGCGGGCGCTGGTGTTCGCGGCGGTGGCGGGAGCGGTCGGAGGCGTGTCGGTGGCATTGGGGAGTGCCAATCCATCGCCCCCCATTCACTGGGACCACGTCGTGTGGGGCTACATCAAGATGGGCAAGATCGAAACGGCGCATACCGTAGCGCAGCGCATCGCGAACGAACAGCCCGGCAATGGGCCCATCTGGGAAGCGCTGGGGTTTACCGCCGCACTGCGCAAGCAATTCAGCGAAGCGGCGCAGGACTACCAGCGGGCCGTTGAGCTCCGGCCGAATTCGCACATTGCCCATTACAATCTGGCCAGGGTGTTCCTCGAACTGGGGGACAAGGACAAGGCGGCGGCGCAGGCCAAGATCGCCTTGGGCCTCGATGATTCGCCGGATTATCGGGCGCTGGTCGCGCGAATTCAGGCGCTAAAATAGTGGCGAACTTAAACGAGCGCGGGCCAGTCGAAGATTACTCTGCCCCCATCGCTGTGGTACCTTTACCATATTACTGTGCGGTTTTGACTTAGATGCTGAATCAAAGAACTCTAAAGAACTCGATTCGAGCCACGGGTGTGGGACTACACACGGGTAAGAAAGTGCTGATGACCCTGCGGCCGGCAGCGCCGGATACCGGCATTGTGTTCCGCCGCACGGATTTAGAGCACCCGGTGGACATCAGGGCGCACGCCGACAATGTCGGTGACACCACCATGGGCACTACGCTGCACAAGGGCGATGTCAAGGTCTCCACGGTTGAGCATCTGTTGTCCGCGTTGGCCGGCCTCGGCATCGACAATGCCTTGGTCGAAGTCAGCGCCGGCGAAGTCCCCATCATGGACGGCAGCGCCGGACCCTTCGTGTTCCTGTTGCAATCGGCGGGCATCGAGGAGCAGAGGGCGCCGAAGCGCTTCACGCGCATTCTCGAAAGTTTGCAGGTGGATGACGGCGACAAGTGGGCGCGCTTCGATCCCTATGACGGCTTCAAGGTGAACTTCGAAATCGAGTTCAATCACCCGACATTCAAGAAGCATTCTCAGGTCGCCTCGATGGATTTTTCCACCACCTCGTTCCTGCGCGAAGTCAGCCGCGCACGCACCTTCGGTTTCATGCGCGACTTGGAGAGCTTGCGGGCGCGCAATCTGGCACTCGGCGGCAACATGGACAATGCCATCGTGCTCGACGACTACCGTGTATTGAACGAAGACGGCCTGCGCTACGAAGATGAATTCGTGAAGCACAAGATTCTCGATGCCATCGGCGACCTGTACCTGCTGGGGCACAGCTTGATCGGTGAATTCAGCGGCTATAAATCCGGGCATGCGCTCAATAATAAGTTGCTGCGCACCCTCATCAGTACGCAGAGTGCGTGGCAGGAAGTGACCTTCGACAGCTTGGCCGACGCGCCGATTTCCTACGTGGCTGCCGCGGCGGCTCGGGCTTAAGCTAAGCGTCAACCGGCGGGAGGCGAACAGCGATACAGCCGCTGGGGATGCGATGCAGGCGAGGCATCGCGCGCGAGCTCTGCCACCGGCGCCACGCCTAAGTCCGCAGTCGTCACCAGGTAAGCAAACGCTCCGAGTTGGCAAACCCCGCGCAGTTGCGCTAATGAGAGCTGCAGGTTGGTGCCTCCGCTGCCCCAGCCCAAAAAAGTCTGCGGTGCTATGGCGGGGCCCAACGCGTACGCGCGCCGCTGCAACTCGATGGCGCTGTCGCGGGAGAACACCAACCCTGAGGTTTGTAGTACCGAGAGGTAGCTCGGCCGATCCAACAGAAGCCATGCATCGAGCGGCGCCTCGGGCCAGAACACTTCGGACCCCGGCGGGATGAGGTCGCGCCACGCCGCGAACTGCGCGATGCGCTGCGGCGGGAATTCGCGATGGGTCCAGGTTGACCAGGTTTGAGGCAGCAGCGCGGCACCCACCAACGCCAACGCGGCGATGGAGGCCGGCAAGATGATGCCGGCCCGCGATGTGCGAGCCAGCCACCCCACTAAAAGCAGGATTGCCATCGGCACGCTGCCGTCATGTACAAAGCTAATCAGGCGTCGGATCCACCGCACGATTCCGGGATCGAGATAGTGCATCTCCATGAACTCGAGGTTGGAGGCGAATCGCCAGGTGATGGCGATGGCCAGCATGCCGCAGGCTCCCCAGAACACCAGCCGCGCCTCGCCCGGCTTCAGCCGCGTTGTCCACGCCAGCGAGCCGAGCGCCGCTGCCGCTGCAACCACCGCAAAGCCGTTCGATGAGAACACCCAAGCGGCGGCGAGCAGCAGTGCCGTCGTACGTCCGCAGACTCCCGCACGCCAGTACAAGCCCAGTATCGTCGGCAGTAAAAGCGCTGCCGACACCGTGCCCAGCCACTGCCACCGCCAGGGCTGCAGCTGGGTAAACAAGATGAGGTTAAGCCCATCGCAGGCAATGAAGGTCAGAGCCAAGCCGCCCAACATCGTGAGCAATGCGGCGCCACACAGTTTGCGCGCGCCGTTGCTCAATGCGGCAAGACCGGCGGTGAGGGTCGCCGCGGTCACCGCCACCCGGGCCCAATCGTCCAATCGCCAATTCCGGATGAACAAGTAGGGGCTGCGATCCATGACCAGGTGCAGCCAGGCAGGGTCAAACCGGCCCCAGACGGCGTGGGCCATGGCGAACGCGGCGGTCGCGAGCGCGGCCATTCCGACGAGTGCGGCGCGCGGCCTTATGAATAGTAGAGCCGCCAATCCTGCAGCGGCCATAATGGGATGAAGCAGCGCGGCCAGGCCGAGGAGCGCCAACCCCAACCAGGTTCGAGCCCGCAACGCCGCGGCGAGGCCAACCAGGGCCAGCGCCTCCGCCGCCATCCTCGGCGTCAGGAACTGCTCGATGCTGGTGAATATTCGATCGGTCCCGTAATCGCCGGGAATGGCGATCAAAACGGCCACGCCATACAGGGCCATTCGTGCCGGCACGACGCTGCGCGCCAGCAGCCACGCGCCGAGCAACAATCCCACCTGAAACGTGAACGTCAGCACCGCCGCGGCCGTATCCACCCCTATCAGCCGGCTAGCGGCGGCATACAGCGGGCTGAACAGCGTAAATCTATCCTGCGATCCGAAGTGCAGAAAAACGTCCTGGCCCAAGGAGGTGGGGTTAAGTCGCGCCAGCGCCTGCAAGGTGTATAGGCCGGCATCGTGAAAGATGCCCATATAGCCATGGGACAGCATCCAGGTGATGACGCAGAGCAACAAGACCAGAACCATCTCTAGACGTGCGACCACCTAAGTGCCGCTGGCCGAGTCCTGGGGTGGGATGACGCGCACACGCACGTCGAGTATTTCCACCCCCATGGAGGCGCCGACGCGCTTGCGCAAGAGGTCGGTGGAGTACCGCAATCGCGATGCCCACACTGCGCCGGCCACCCCGATCGTCAATCGCCCCTGTTCGATGCCGGCACTGGCTACCGCTTGGGCCAGCCGGGCCGGGAGAGCTGCGCGAACCTGCTCGACCACCCGGATTCGCTCGCGGGAGCGGCTCTTGAGGGCGCTAAGTTTGTTTCCAGTTCGTGACAATAAGTCACTGACGCTTCTAGGATTTTGCATTGCAACACGGTAATCGGAGGTTGGTCGACATGGTGAAACCGTGCGGAAATCCTTGTTTTACGTCAATTTTCTGCATAGTCTAGCGTCATCGCACGGGGCATAGTCTCCCACTTCCGCAGGACATAATGCACCGAATTAGAGCACGATGACGGCGTTGGACGAATAATCCACATGAATGTCATTTTCGTAGGCCGCAAGTCCGGTCGAGTGAAGCAATTTGACCTGCGCCATCCTGTCGTAGTCGGTGCGGCGCTGATCGTGGTGCTTGGCATCTTAGGTGGAGCGTTTTCCGTCGGCGTAGGTCTGGGAGCGCGCCACAGCATCGGCAATACCATTAATCAATTGGGCAATTGGTCGGCCGATCTATTGCGGCAGCAGGCGCAGATAGAAGAGGTCAAGCGAGTCCTTCAAGAGAAGGTCAATGCCTTGGCAATGCGCGTGGGCCAGATAAACGCCAACGTCATTCGGGTCAACGCCTTAGGCAAACGCCTGACGCGCATGGCCAATATCCAGGATGGCGAATTCGATTTTGGCAACCCGCCGGCCTTGGGTGGCTCGGAGAGCGGCGCGGACGGCCAGCCGGCACAAATCCCGAATCTCACCACCATGGTCGACGACCTGCAGACCGAGCTTTCCAGCCGCGAACAGCAGTTGGGGGTGCTGGAGAACCTCATTTTGACGCGCGAGCTCAACAAGCAGGTCTACCCCGAGGGCCGGCCGGTACAGGATGGGTGGATTTCCTCTTATTTCGGACGCCGCGCGGATCCCTTTACGGGGTATTCGGCAGTGCACAAGGGACTGGATTTTGCGGGCCCGGAGGGCACGAAGGTGTCCTCGGTGGCGGCGGGTCTGGTGACCTTTGCGGGTGAGCGTTCGGGCTTTGGCGAGATGGTCGAGATCAATCACGGCAATGGATTGGCCACCCGCTACTGCCATAACGAAAAAGTCCTGGTGAAGCAGGGCGATATGATTCGCAAGGGCCAGGAAGTGGCGTTAATGGGATCCACCGGCAGATCCACCGGTCCTCACCTGCACTTCGAAGTGCTGAAAAACGGCACTCAGGTCGATCCGTTGCGCTTTATCGGAGAGGATCGTTAAGCCCCTCCTGTAGTCAAGGCCCGGTGGCCGATGTCGAAACGATTTCCCGCCCTTCCGGTCTATCCGTAGAATACCCAGTTTTCTCAAGGACCCGCGCGCGTGTGGAAGATTCTGACGCAAGTATTTGGCAGCCGTAATCAGCGCCTGATCAAGGAACTGAGCCGGACCGTGGCGTCGGTGAACGCCCTCGAAGCAGGCCTAAGCGCTCTGCCCGATGAACAGTTTCCCGATAAGACGCGAGATCTGAAGGCACGTTTCGCGGCCGGCACCACATTGACTGATCTCGTCCCTGAGGCCTTCGCCCTGGTGCGCGAAGCGTCGCGCCGCAAACTCGGCATGCGCCACTTCGATGTGCAGTTGATCGGCGGCCTCGCGCTGCACTCCGGCAAGATCGCGGAAATGCGCACGGGCGAGGGCAAGACGCTGATGTCCACCCTGCCGGCGTACCTCAACGCTCTCAGCGGCGACGGCGTGCACGTGGTGACGGTGAACGAATACCTGGCACAGCGCGACTCGGATTGGATGGCGCCGGTGTTCCGCTTCTTGGGACTCGAGGTGGGGGTCATCAAAAATGCCCAGTCCTCAGATGAGAAGCGCGCGGCCTATGCCTGCGACATCACCTACGGCACGAACAATGAATTCGGTTTCGATTATCTGCGCGACAATCTCGCGTTTCGTCTGGAAGATCGAGTGCAGCGCAAGCTGTCGTTTGCCATCGTCGATGAAGTCGATTCGATTCTGATCGACGAGGCGCGCACGCCGCTGATCATTTCGGGCCCGGCGGAGGAAAGCACCGAGCTTTACATCAAGATCAACGCGCTGATCCCGCGCCTGACCCGGCAGAAGACCGAAGAGGGTCCCGGCGACTATTTTGTGGACGAAAAGACCAAACAGGCGACCTTGACCGAAGACGGCCATCAGAAGGTCGAAGAGCTGATGGCGGAAATCGGCCTACTGCGCGACGGTGAAAGCCTGTACGACGCCACTAATATCCGCCTCATGCATCACCTGAATGCGGCGCTGCGCGCTCACTCTTTGTACAAGCGCGACGTCGAATACATCGTGCGTCAAGGCGAAGTCATCATCGTCGATGAATTCACCGGCCGCACCATGCCGGGACGGCGCTGGTCCGACGGCCTGCATCAGGCGGTGGAGGCCAAGGAGGGAGTGAAGGTTCGCGAGGAAAACCAAACCGTCGCGTCCATCACCTTCCAGAATTATTTCCGCCTGTATTCGAAGCTCTCCGGCATGACCGGCACCGCGGATACCGAGGCCTTCGAATTCCAGCAGATCTACGGCCTGGAAGTGGTGGTGATCCCCACCCACAAACCCATGATCCGCGCGGACAAGTCGGATCTGGTATTTCTGTCCGAGCCGGACAAATTTCAGGCCATCCTCGAGGATATCGAGGATTGCGTGAAGCGCGGCCAACCGGTTCTGGTGGGTACCACATCGATCGAAGCGTCGGAGCGTCTGGCCAAGCTGTTGCAGGGCGCGAACATCCCTCATGAAGTGCTCAACGCCAAACAGCATGAACGCGAGGCGCATATCGTCGCTGAGGCCGGCCGTCCCGGCGCGATTACCATCGCCACCAACATGGCCGGTCGCGGCACCGACATCGTCTTGGGCGGTAGCCCGCAGACGCAAATCGACGCCATTGAGAATCCGAACGAGGGCGAGCTCAAGAAGATTCACGAGGACTGGCGAGTACGGCACGAGCAAGTGGTGGCCGCCGGCGGGCTGCACATCGTGGGCACCGAGCGCCATGAATCGCGGCGCATCGATAATCAATTGCGCGGCCGCTCCGGCCGCCAGGGCGATCCCGGCTCCAGCCGCTTCTATTTATCGCTGGAAGACAATTTGATGCGTATCTTCGGCGACCCGACCCGCATGAAGGCGCTCATGACCCGCGTGGGCATGAAGGCGGGGGAGGCGATCGAAAGCGGCATGCTGACGCGGCAGATAGAGCGCGCGCAGCGGCGGGTCGAGCAGCACAATTTCGATGCCCGCAAACAATTGCTGGAGTACGACGACGTCGCGAACGATCAGCGGCGGGTCATTTATCAGCAGCGCACCGATCTCATGAGCGCGGAAGACGTGGCCGAGGCCGTCAAAGGCATCCGCGAGGAAGTGGTCGCGCAGTTGGTCGATCAATATGTGCCGGGCGGCGCGCCCGAGGAGCAGTGGGATGCACCGGCCCTGGCCCAAGCCATCGAACGGGATTTTGGTCCGGCGCTGCCCATCGTGGACTGGGTGAAGGCTGCGGAGCCCGGCGACGGCACGGATTTGGGCAGCAAGATCGTCGCTGCGCTCGAGGCCGCCTACGTCCAAAAAGAGACCAGCGTCGGTCCCCAGGTCATGCGCTACATCGAAAAGGAAGTCATGCTGCGCACGCTCGATCAGCACTGGCGTGAGCATCTCGCCGCCATGGATTACATGCGGCAGGGTATTTTCCTGCGCAGCTACGCGCAGAAGAATCCGAAGCAGGAATACAAGCGCGAGGCCTTCGAACTATTCTCCGCCATGTTGGACCGGATCAAATTCGACACCGTCACGACAGTGTCGAAGATTCAGGTGCGCAGTCAGGCCGAGATCGAACGCGAAGAGCTCGAGCGCCAGCAGCGGCTGGCGCGCGCGCTGCAGGCGCAGCACGCCGAGGCGATTTCACCGATTCAGGCCATGCCCGGCCCCGGCGACAGGGGACCCGGAGACGACGATGGGTCCGGCGGCAATGTCATGGAAATGGATCCGCGCTCGAATGCAGCGGCAGCAGCGCCCTTCGTGCGACAGATGCCCAAGGTAGGGCGTAATGAGCCCTGTCCCTGTGGATCCGGGCGCAAGTACAAGCACTGTCACGGGACGTTGCAGCAAGCGAGCGGTTGAGTTCCAGCGAATCTCGACCGGTCGTTCACGTCGTTGCCGCCGCGGTGATGGACGCTAATGGCCGCGTGCTGATTGCACAGCGGCCGGCGGGCAAGCACCTCGCGGGCGGCTGGGAATTCCCCGGCGGCAAGCTCGAGCCGGGCGAGGAACGCGCAGCGGGCCTCGCGCGCGAACTCAAGGAAGAGCTCGGAATCACCATTGCCACCCCCAGGCCGCTGATGCGCGTGCAGCACGCCTACCCGTCTCGCGACGTGCTGCTGGATATGTGGGTGGTGAAGCGCTACGTGGGCGAGCCGCAGGGACTTGATGGCCAGGCATTGCGGTGGTGCGCGCAGGAGGATCTGCCCAATGCGGACTTGTTGCCGGCGGATAAGCCGATTGTGCGTGCGTTGCGGTTGCCGGAGCGGCTGACACACGTGTTGACCCCCGACTACAAAATTGTGGAATCAACGTTTCCGCGGCAACGTTTTGCGGTTGACGAGGACACTCACGACCGCCCGAAACTGTTCGGAACGTATTGCAAGGACGTTGAGGACGCCGCCCTTTCGGCGGCGGCCGGCGCCGATTTCCTAGTCATATCCGTCGCGCTGCAAGACGGCGAACTCGCGGATCTTTGTGCTGCAGTTACTCTGCCGGTATTTGCCCTAGGCATAAAGCTCGAGGAAGCGTGGGCATTGGGCGCCAGTGGGTGCAACGAACTCGGAGCGCAATTGACCTGACAGTTCGAGACTCGCGCACGGCACCAAGCGCCGTAGTCTGGTAGTTTTCGGATATGTTCGATACAACGAACCTCAGATCCAACCCGTCATCGTCGCTGGACGTCCTGGATCGAGTGGCTATTGCGTATATCGTATTGCCGCTATTAATTTTTCTAGTTGGCTGGCTCGCGGTGTGGGCTGCCCTACCGCTGGTCGGCTGCGTTGTCTATAGCCTTCGATCCTTGTTCGTTGCGCCGCCTGCGATGGCGCGCTTTCCAGTCACGCCGCTGCAGATCACCGTCGCTGTCTTTGTGGGTTGCGCGTGGACGGTGTTTGGCGGCACCGAACATCTGTTTTTTGCCAATTCGGATTGGCATATGCGCGATGCGATACTGCATGACCTGGTGGTTTCGCCCTGGCCGGTGGGCTATGGAGAGCTCGACGGCAAGGAAATTCTCTTACGAGCGCCCATCGGCTATTACATGCCCGCGGCGCTGATCGGCAAGTGGGTAGGACTGGCGGGCGCGCACTGGGCTATGTCGGCGTGGACCGCGATTGGCGCGATTGCGTTTTTGCTGCAGGTACTGTCGCTGACGCCCTCGCGGCCAAGCACCGCGGTCTGCGTCGCTTTGGTTCTCGTGTTCTTCAGCGGTTTTGACATCGTCGGCGGAATTATAAGCGTACCGCGTTTCGTCGCTACGTGGGACATCGCTAGAAATCTGGAATGGTGGGCGGGCAGCTACGTCTATCCGTCGATGACTTCGCAGTTGTTCTGGGCTCCGAACCACTCGCTTGCCGGCTGGCTCACCATTGGGCTGCTGTGCAGGAATTCGGACCGCACGCAGGTAGACGCGATCCTACCGATCGTGGTCATTGCGGTCGTGCTTTGGTCGCCGCTGGCTGCGCTCGGAGTCGCGCCATTTGTTGTTTGGAAGGCAGTCGCCGGTGTTGTCCGTGACCGCTCGTGGAGCGTGGCCGATCCGCGCGCGTGGGCGCCGGCGTTGCTGGTAGGAATCGTCATCTGCGCCTACCTTACCCTCGACATCGGCCGAATTCCCAAGAGCCTGGGGGTTGCTGTGGATGGATACGCCAATTTGTGGAGCGACCTCCTAAGGCAAGCGCAGTTCTTCCTCTTGGAGGCAGGCTTGATTGGGTTCGCCGTCCTCGCGATTATGCGCTCCAGTCAAGTGGTGCTGGCACTTGGGATTCTCGCACTCCTACCTCTCGTAAATTTCGGTTCCGCGAATGATTTTGTAATGCGCGTTTCTATTCCGAGCCTCGCCGTCCTAGCGATCGCTTGTTGTCTAGCACTAACCCGACCCAGCCAGGATTTGCGGGCGGTCCGAAAGAAGTGGGTACTCGGGGGTATGTTAGTGGTTGGTGCGATGACACCGTTTCAAGAGTTTGCCAGAGCGATCGTAGTACCTGCGTGGCCGATCAATCTTCAGGCGACACTGATTGGGGCCAACTGTGGCGGGTACCCGGAACACTACGTGGTGCGATTGGCGGATCAGGCCATTACGCATCTTTTGCGTCCGCCGCATAACCTGCCCTTGGGTATTCCGAGCAAACAGGCATGTGACAACCCGGCGGTCTACCTGCTATGGAAGCGCGGTTTACCTTAAGTCTGAAAGGTTCAGGGATCGCGGGGCAATAGTGTTGAATAGTTCACAGTAGGCGGGGAATAACGCTCGGAATCACCCCGAGCTGCCGTTTCTCTCCGAGACCTATGCACGGCACGGCAAGACATAATCTGGTAATTTTCGGGCTATGTTCAGCCCAGTTAAACTGCCCTCCGAGCCTGGTTGCTCGCTGGATCCGCTCGATAGAGTCGCAATCGGATACCTCGTTATCCCCCTCATCATATTCTTGGCTGGGTGGTTCGAGTGGTGGGTGGCGCTACCTTTAATTGCCTGTACTGCGTATTCCCTTCGGCATTTGGCAGCCAAGTGGCCGGTCGTTGGTACCCGGATTCCGGTGAGTTCCTTGCAGGTCGGTCTTGCCGCGTTGGTGGGATGCAGCTGGGCCGTGTTCGGGGGTACCGACCATTTACTCTTTACCAACGCCGATTGGCATGTCCGAGATGCCGTGTTGCACGACTTGGTCAATTCGCACTGGCCCGTGGGCTACGGCTTATGGCACGGAAAGGAGACAGTGCTGCGCGCGCCGCTTGGCTATTTTCTGCCGGCTGCTGCGATCGGCAAGGGCATGGGACTGGCTGCGGCGCATATGGCCATGGCGTTTTGGACTGCGTTGGGCGCCACGTTGTTCCTACTGCAGGTCTTGTCCCTTACTCCTCCACGTTTGCCGGTGGCACTGCTCGTGGCCTGTGTGGTCGTGCTGTTCAGCGGGATGGACATTGTCGGGAGCCTGTTGAACGACGGGCCCCGTTTTCGCAGTGATTGGAATATCACGACTCACTTGGAATGGTGGGCGGGCAACTACCAATACTCATCGATGACCACGCAATTATTCTGGGTTCCGAACCACGCGCTGGCCGGCTGGCTCCTAATCGGATTGCTCTACCGGGACGACTGCTTCGCGCAACTCGAGGCAATCCTGCCAATCTTGGTGGTGGCGGTTGCCCTTTGGTCGCCGCTGACGGCAATCGGCTCGGTGCCCTTTGTCCTGTGGAAGGTGGGCGCGAGCGCGCGCCGACAACACTCGCTCAAGGTACTGCGACCCGGCGTTTGGGCACCTGCCGCAGCTGTAGGGATGGTCATTGCGGCATATTTTGCGCTTGATCCAAGCGGCATCCCCAAGGGATTGGCGCTCCACAATAAGCTGGTCGTCGACGATGCGCTGGATTTGGCGCGGCAAGCGCAGTTTTTTCTGCTGGAGGCGGGCTTCATAGGACTCGCAATACTGGCGATTCGTCGTTCCCGCGAAGTCATTTTGGCGCTGTTGATTCTCGCGGTGTTGCCATTCGCGCATTTTGGGCCTGGAAACGATCTTGTGATGCGAGCGTCAATCCCGAGTTTGGCGGTATTGGTCATAGGCGCGTGTCTCGCCCTTATAAACAAGACTGCAGATGGCCGTAGTTTTCCCAAGAAGGTGGCTCTCGGTTGCCTGCTTGCTGTTGGAGCGGTGACACCTGTCGCCGAGTTTGCCAGAGCCGTGGTGCTGCCTGCGTGGCCAATCAACATGCAGGCGACGCTCATTGGTGCCGATTGTGGAGGTTTTGCTCCCCACTACGTGGCGCGGCTCGATCACGAGGTAATCATCCACCTGTTGCGGGATCCGAGTCGAATATCCCTAGGGCCGCTGGGGCCCGAGGCTTGCGATAATCCCGCGTTCGATCTTATGTGGCCGCGGAAACCCTCTGTGAATTTGGGGAAGCAATAATTGTGTCTCAAGTTGTATCGCACGTGCACCAATCCACAAGCAATATGCCCATTTCACCAGGCAATCTAATCCGTCCTCACGGAGTCGGCAGTGATCGGCTGTTAATTGCGCTTAGTGCGCCCGACGCGGATGGTTATGTGCGGCTCGCGCCTCTCATGCCGTCCGACAAGCTTGCGGCCGGATTTGGCCTCATGCTCGAATCAGCCGACTTCGCCCTGGGCGGAATATCGGGATGGTTGCGGCTCGATAGGGTGGGCTGGCAACACATCGAAGCCGCGGACGCAATCGGGTCCCTCAAGCCCGCCGCACTTGCTCGGGTGCATCGGGCGTTGTGCACACAAGAGGCAAGAACCTACGCTGACTTGGCCCACGGAGCGCCAAATTTCGTGCCCGGCCGCACGCCGGTGCCGCCCTCGGGAAAGGTAATCGGAGCGAGGGAACTCGAGCTACTCGTAGATGCATCCTTGGACGGATGGTTGACCACGGGACGCTTCAACGATGCCTTCGAGAGAAAGCTCGGCGCCTTTCTTGGCCGCAAGCATGTACGCACTACGAACTCGGGTTCATCAGCCAATCTGCTTGCAATGACGGCACTCACATCGCACCTGCTTGGTGATCGGGCGCTGCGGCCCGGAGACGAAGTCATCACTGTGGCGGCAGGATTCCCGACAACCGTAAACCCCACATTGCAAAACGGCCTCGTCCCCGTATTCGTCGATGTGACGCTGCCGACCTACAACATCGACCCAGCGCGAATCGAAGCCGCCGTGTCACCGCGTACCCGGGCAATTATGATTGCGCATACGCTGGGCAATCCTTTCAACCTCGATGCCGTCATGGACGTGGCCCGCCGGCACAATCTTTGGGTAGTCGAGGACTGCTGCGATGCGCTCGGCGCCACATACCGTGACCGCAAAGTCGGTACCTTCGGTCACGTGGGCACGTTGAGCTTCTACCCGGCGCATCACATCACCATGGGCGAGGGCGGCGCAGTGTTCACCGACGATGACCAACTGCGGCGCGCGATCGAATCGATCCGAGACTGGGGGCGCGACTGTTACTGCGCCCCGGGCATGGAGAATACCTGCGGCAAGCGATTTAAATGGCAGTTGGGCGACCTACCTGCAGGTTATGATCACAAGTACACCTACTCCCATTTGGGCTACAACCTAAAAATCACCGACATGCAGGCGGCGGTGGGGCTTGCGCAGATGGATCGCTTGGAGGGTTTCATCGAGGCACGGCGGCGAAATTTCCGCCATCTCCGCGATCGTCTTGCGCCGCTTGCGGATAGGCTCTTGCTACCCGAGGCGACACCTCACAGCGACCCCTCTTGGTTTGGATTCACAATGACACTATTGCCGCATGTCACGAAAACGCGTGAGCAACTCACGGCGTATTTGGAGAAGAAAAAGGTCGGCACGCGGCTTCTGTTCGCCGGCAATCTAACACGTCAACCGTATTTCCGTGGTCGCCCGCATCGGGTGAGCGGAACGCTGGAGAATACCGATCTTGTCATGGCACGCACGTTTTGGATCGGCGTCTATCCGGGATTGAGCACGGCCATGCTCGACTATTCGGCGGACCAGATTATCGAATTCATGAACAAATGACTGTTGCACCGAAGAAGGCTTTACCAATGTTTAGCGCATTAAAAAACGACGAGGAATCTGGACGATTGACGTTGGATCTGTGGCGCACGGAAATGGAAGAGCATCGCTTAGCCGCGGAGGCCACAGCAAACAGTGCTGCCCAAGCATTTTGCGACGCAATGTCTATACTGGAAAGCAACATTCGCCGCGGCGGAAAACTCTTGTTGTTTGGCAATGGCGGCAGCGCTTCCGATGCCCAGCATATAGCAGCTGAACTCGTCGTCAGGTATAAGACTGATCGTTCGCCAATTGCGGCCATCGCATTGACTACTGATACGTCGACGCTCACCGCCTGCGCGAATGACTTGGGCTACGACCGAATTTTCGAACGCCAAATCGAGGCGATCGGCCGCAAGGGAGACGTCGCGCTTGCTATTTCAACTTCCGGGCGAAGCCCGAACGTGCTCAGGGGGTTGCGCCAGGCACGGGTAATGGGCTTGCAGACGATTGGATTGACGGCAGGGATCGGTGGTGAGATGCGGGATGTGTGCGACTGCATCATGCTCGTCCCATCGACCGTTACCTCGCGCATTCAGGAGATGCACATCTCTATCGGCCATATGCTGTGCAAGGCATTGGAAGAACGGCTGGGTCTGGTCTGATGCCAACCGGCGTTTCAAGGGGCGCGCCGTGGGCGGAATCTGCGCATTCGCGCTCGGGACTGAGCGAGGTTGAATTGCACCAGTTGGTTGCGCAAAATCGGTCGCTCTTTATCGGCCTTGGCGGCGCGTCGATTCTCATCACGGGCGCTACAGGGTGGTTCGGTGTTTGGCTCGTGGATTTACTCTGCGTCGCAGATGCGATCCTTGGACTCGGGATTCGGATAGTGGCGATATCGAGGGAGCCGGATCGATTTCTCAGACGGTTTCCTGGATTCGTCGGCGACTCGAGAATCACATGGATAAAGGCGGATGTTCGTGAACTTGAGACCAGTCGCCAGTCGTTCTCGCACGTTATCCACGCGGCAGCCGATACAAAAGCCCAGCCCAACTCCGATGCGGAAGCGGTATTGTTCGCAACTATAGTGGAAGGTACGCGGTGGGCGATTGCCGCCGCCGGCAGTAGGTGCAAGAGTGTGTTGATGTTAAGTTCTGGGGCAATCTACGGTCGCGCGATAGCCGAGAGTAGCTGCTTTGTCGAGTCCGATTCGATGGATCCAGACACTGCCTCGGTTCGGAGTGCGTATGCAAATGGCAAGCGGGCAGCCGAACAGTTAGGCGCGTTCGCCGCCGCCGACGGAGTACCAGTTCGGATCGCTCGTTGCTTCGCCTTTGTCGGCCCACATATGCCATTCGACAAGCATTTTGCTATCGGCAACTTCATAGCCGATGCCGTGAGGGGTCAACCAATTCTCGTCAAAAGCGATGGTTGCCCGCAGCGGTCATATCTTTATATGACCGACCTGATGCGCGCTTTGCTGACGATTCTCAGCGAAGGCATCGTCGGCAGACCCTATAACGTGGGGTCGGACGAGGCAGTCTCGATCGAAGCGCTCGCTCGGTGTGTGGATCGAGTGGTCGGTGGTGCCGGGGTGAAGATTGCGGGAGCACCATCCGATCCCAGGGATCGTTATGTTCCGGATATAACCCGGCTGAAAGCAGAACTCCATTTTGTACAAGAAGTTGCACTCGAATCCGCGATCACTCGAACTGCGGCATGGTACCGGGAAAAAATATTCCGGCCGGTGTCATTATGACAGCTGAGCCAACCGGCCAAGGACGAATTGCTATTCGTCACAGATCTTCGCAACTTGGCACTGAACAATACTCGAGGAGAAGTCCATGAACGTCGAAATCGCCGGCCGAACTATAGGCAGCGGAAGTCCGTGTTACATCGTTGCGGAGATCGGCATCAACCACAACGGTGACATGAGTATTGCCAAGAGACTTATTGACGTAGCCCTCGCTTCGGGTTGCGATGCCGTGAAGTTTCAAAAGCGCACCGTTGAAGTGGTTTACAGCGCCGCGGAACTTGCGCGTCTGCGCGAGAGCCCATTCGGAACAACCAACGGGGAACTCAAGCGCGCACTCGAATTCGGCAAGGAACAGTACGTCGAAATCGATGCACACTGCAAAAAAGTGGGGATCGCATGGTTTGCGTCACCGTGGGATGAGGTTTCAGTCGATTTCCTCGAGCGCTTCGATGTGCCGTGCCATAAGGTGGCTTCGGCGAGCCTGACCGATGACCATTTGTTGCGTCACATCCGAGCGACCAAAAAGCCGGTCATTCTTTCGACCGGAATGAGCACCTTGGCTCAGGTGGATCATGCGGTTGAAGTGCTGGGGCGTCACGACCTCATCGTATTGCATGCAACCAGCACCTATCCAGCGGCATACGATGAACTCAATCTAAAGGTCATCCCGGCGCTTGCACACCGGTTTAAAGTCCCCGTTGGATATTCCGGGCACGAGACTGGAATCGCGTCGTCGGTGGCGGCGGTTGTGCTCGGTGCGCATATGGTGGAGCGCCACCTGACACTTGATCGCGCGATGTGGGGCAGCGATCAGGCAGCCTCTCTTGAGCCGAACGGGATGCAGCGCCTAGTTCGCGATATCCGACTCGTCGAAACGTCATTCGGAGACGGACAAAAGCGCCTTCTCGACCGAGAGAAACCCATCATGGAAAAGCTTAGACGTGTCGGACTCTGATCTCCTGGCGTCGATTGACGCACTGGTCATGGACGTCGACGGTGTACTCACCGATGGCACATTTCTATGGGGATCGTCAGGGGAGGAATCAAAGCGATTCTCATTTGAAGACGTGATGGGCCTTTCTAGAGCCAGTCAAGCCGGCATTACATTGGGCCTGATTTCTGGTGAAGACAGCAGTCTGATCGATAGATTTGCCGCAAAATTAAACATCACACATGTCGCGAAAGGATGCAAAGAAAAGGGCAGGGCGCTTGAAGAGTTTTCAGTCGCCACCGGCATAAGCTTGAAACGGGTGGCCTTTGTCGGCGACGATGTCAACGATCTGGCTGCTCTTGCAATCGCAGGGTTGAGTGTCGCCCCGGCCAACGCGCAGCCTGCAGTCAAAGCTGCCGTTACACTGCTACTTGAGCGCAGTGGCGGTCAAGGAGCCGTCCGGCAACTCATAGAGATGATCCTTGCTGCACGTTTACGCGCTTGTAGACCCAATCTATAAACCTATAGGTCTGTTGTGAAGCTCTCCGACTATGTTATTCAGTTCATCGAAGCGCAAGGCGTTAGGCATGTCTTCATGGTGCCGGGGGGCGGGGCGATGCATTTAAATGACTCGCTCGGTCAAAGCAAAACAATTGCGTGGATAAGCAATCTGCACGAGCAAGCGAGTGCCATGGCCGCCGAAACATACGCCAAAGCTACCGGTAATCTCGGGGTGGCGCTGTTCACGACCGGTCCCGGCGGAACAAATGCCATTACCGGGGTCGCTGGGGCTTGGCTTGATTCGACGCCGTGCTTGTTCATTTCGGGGCAAGTGAAACGCCCCGATTTGAAAGGTAAGTCGGGAGTGCGCCAAATGGGGGTCCAGGAAGTAGACATCGTCAGCGCAGTCAAGGCGATGACAAAGTACGCGAAGCTGATTGTTGACCCTGAATCCATTCGCTATCACTTGGAGAAAGCGGTATATCTTGCGCGCTCAGGTCGCCCCGGTCCGGTGTGGATCGACATTCCGCTGGATGTCCAGGCAGCGAATATAGATGAGTCTCGTCTACGTGGGTTTCGAGTCCCGCGTAGACGTCACTCGCCAGCTGATCTGCCTGACAAGATCGCAAAGATCGTGCAAATGCTCGCCCACTCAGACCGCCCGGTTCTCTTGGCGGGAAACGGGGTAAGACTTGCAGGCGCCGAAGAAGCCTTCCGCTCGCTGGCTCGAATATTGAAGGTCCCGGTACTGCTGACATGGTTGGCGATCGATTTGTTTGCTCATGACGACGAGAACCTGATCGGCAAGCCTGGCACTGTAGCGCCTCGTGGAGTTAATTTTGCCTTGCAAAATTCCGATTTTCTATTGGTGATTGGCGCGCGCCTTGACAATACGATCACTGGCTATGCGCCCGATCGGCTGGCTAGGGCCGCAAAAAAAAATAATGATCGACATCGATGCGTCCGAGATCGCCAAGCTTAGTCAGTATCTCGACATGAGTATTTGCTGCGATGCGAAAGTTTTTATCGAATCATTAGCGCTGGCGATCGCATCCGAGTCGCAACTCGACCGCCCTGCGTGGCATCGGCGCTGTTCGGAATGGAAGCGACGCTATCCTGTCCTGCTGCCTGAACACGCACTTGATCACGGGCTGGTTAGCACCTACTACCTGGCAGATTGTCTTTCAGAGTTACTTCCGGTGGATGCGCCGATCGTCTCGGGAAGTTCGGGCGCTGGAATTGAGATATTCCAACACGCATTGCGTTTAAAGCACGGCCAACGCCTCTACCACACCACCGCGCTTGGGGCAATGGGATATGGTTTGCCCGCGGCAATTGGGGCATGTCTTGGCAGTGGGGGACGGGAGACCGTATTAGTTGACGGCGACGGCGGCATTCAGCTGAATATTCAGGAACTGG
>JBDUBO010000045.1:0-28787 GCA_040004115.1 Gammaproteobacteria bacterium
CACCATGCCGCCGCGTGCTCGGGTGATGGATTCCCAGCCCACCATGCCGCCGCGTGCCCGGGTGATGGATTCCCAGCCCACCATGCCGCCGCGTGCTCGGGTGATGGATTCCCAACCCACCATGCCGCCGCGTGCTCGGGTGATGGATTCCCAGCCCACCATGCCGCCGCGTTCGATCTAGTCAATTTAGGAGGCTCAGGAATGTATCGTCGAAAAGTGATGGTGACAGCGGCAGCGGTGTTTGCCTTTGGTGTCGCGTTCGCGGCCCAACCGACGTCGCTGCGGGCCGAGTGGGGTCAACGCGTATTGCGTCCGGGATCAACATGGGTTCCGGGAACGAATACGTTGATGTCGACCTATGAATCAAGTCTTTCGGTGCTGACACCCCCGCGCTAACCAGCCAGAGGGGACGATTCAAGTGTGAGGCTCCGTGATGACGGAGCCTCACACTTGAGCGGCGTGCGTTAAACTTAAGCGCCATATGCAAATCGGTGCCCCTTGCCTAACATTCTTGTCATTGCTCATCGCGGCGCCAGCGGCGAACGTCCCGAGCACACCATCGAATCCTACCGGCTGGCGATCGAGGAGGGCGCCGATTACATCGAGCCCGACTTGGTCATGACCGGTGACGGCGTGCTCGTCGCTCGCCATG
The DNA here is from genome assembly GCA_040004115.1 of Gammaproteobacteria bacterium. GTDB lineage: Bacteria > Pseudomonadota > Gammaproteobacteria > Steroidobacterales > Steroidobacteraceae > Bog-1198. The sequence continues at coordinate 653 of JBDUBO010000045.1, forward strand.
AGAACGAGATCGGCGGCACTACCGACGTCGCGCAGCATCCGGAATTTGCGGCGCGCCGCCGTACTCAAATCATCGACGGCGAAACAATGACGGGTTGGTTCACCGAAGATTTCACCCTGGCCGAGATCAAGACTCTGCGGGCGCGCGAACGGCTTCCGGAATTACGGCCGCAGAATTGCGTTTTCGATGGAAAATTTCCCGTGCCGACATTCGATGAAATCTTGGAATTGGCGACCGATGCCAATAGTCGCCGCGGCGGTGCCCGGAAAGTCGGCGTTTACCCGGAAACCAAGCATCCGGCGCATTTCGCCGGGCTCGGCTTGGCCCAAGAGCAGCCCGTCCTCGATGCGCTACAACGTCACGGCTACGGCGCGGCCGGCAGTCCGGTCTTCATTCAGTCATTCGATCCGCTCAATCTGCGCGAACTTCGCGCCATGACTCCGCTGCCGCTGATTCAGCTGCTGGAGCATGAGTTGGGGGATTTGGCAGAGATTGCTCAATACGCCGACGGGATCGGCATCGCGAAGGTTCTGGCCACGCCTGAGGGCGTGCGCGCAGCGCATGCGGTGAATCTCAAGGTCCATGTTTGGACTTTTCGCGCCGAAAATGAGTTCCTGCCGGACGACCTGAAGAGTGGCGGGGCGCCGGCCGAACACGGCGATCTCGACGGCGAAATCCGGCGGTTCCTGGAGCGCGGCATCGACGGCATATTCATCGATTTTCCGGCAGTGGGCGTGCGCGTGCGCGATGCCCGCTAGCACGGCGCCCGCTGCGCGGCGCCCGCTGCGCGGCGCCCGCTGCGCGGCGCCCGCTGCGCGGCGCCTACATTTCCGGGGTCCAAGCTTTGCACCAGCCGCTCACTGCAACCAACTTGCCGGGGAACAGGCTGCAGGGGCGGTAATTATTGCCGGCGGTTCCCTGCAGTTGCAGGCAGTTCTCGCAGTTCGATCCCGGCGCGTAGTCCGGGTACTTCTTGCCGTCGACCTGAGCTGCGTTCTCGACGTAGCCCAGAGCAACCGCCGCCGGATCCTTTACATCCAGCCGCGGGTCTTCCGCACTAGGTGCCGGGCCTGAAGCGAGGGCGGCCGCACCGGCAGCCAGACCCAAATTTTTGATGACCACGCGACGGGATACGTTCATCCGGCAAATATGCCGAAAAATATCGGCCGCGTCACCTGCAGGTCAAAAGAACACGGACAAATACACCTGGTACACCATGGCGTTGAACGCGTACAGCGGTTCCCGGCCGGCTGTACAGTTGGGACCTGTGGAGTCGGCCACACATGGTTTTATGTTTCGGAAGTCGCTGTACTTGAACTGGATACGGCTAATGTCGAATGTGGTGGTGGCGCGCTTGAAGATGAGGAAGCCCTCCGGCGCGAAAGCCCAGGTTGCCTTGAAGCCGTAGGTGTTATTGGTCTGTCCCGCGAGGTTCTGGTCCCGGGCCTCAAAGTTCTGTTGATTGGCAAAGTCAAACAGGTCGCTGTAGAACGTTGCCGAATTCTGGTTGTAGTGCCGAATCCGGGCTTCGAGAATGAATTTGTCGTAGATAGGATGCGTGTAGCCCAGTTCGATGGTGTTGGCGCGAATACCCCAGGTGTCGCTGAAATAGCGGTAAGACACAGACGCCGCCGCACGGTACGGCAGGTAGTACTTGACGCGGGTCTCGACCGCCGTGCTGGTGTGCGTGTTGGGATACACCTGCTGTCCCAGCGAGTATCCCAGCGGGACCGCATCTTTGAAACGAATGGAGCGGTACGGGTTGCTGAGCAGTCCTTGGTCCGTTATCACTTCCACGGTGGCGCCGGCGATCAGATTCTTGGTGAGGATTTGCGACAGGCCGCCATTGTAAGCACGGCTCTCCGCGTGACCCAGCCAAGCGACGTTGGGCGCGAAGGATTTGCCGTTGTTTTCACCCACCTTGTCGCGGCTGTCGGTGAATCCGAGAGTCACGGTGGTCAAATCGCCGAACATGTCCTGGCTCAACGAAAAATGCGTCGTGTTCGATATGTAGTCGCGTTCCGTGCTGTTGGCATACGACAGGCTGTACTGCGTTTTGTCGTGAATGTAATCGAGCGAAAGACTTTTCTGCTTGCGCGTGTCCTTGATGACGCTGGCATTGCTCAGCACATCCACCGACGCGCCGCTCACCTTGTCGACGAAATAGTTCGCTTCCACGGCGAATTGCTCCGAGAATTTCTTGCGCACCAGCACCGACTCGCCGGTGATGTCCATGCCGCCGCCCTTGTACTGGCTCCAAAACAGATCCGCGCGATCGTCCGGCAGGACGGCGGCTCCGGCGACACACATGAGCGACAGGGCGGCAACGGCGGCGAGACGGCTCAGATGGCGCGGGACAATCCTCATATCGCTGGCAATGGCCTAGTTGCAGCCGCAGCCGCCGCCGGCTGTGCCGGTGGCGCCCCGCGATCCTTCGCGGGACTCATAGATATGATCCAGATAGGCCGCGGAAATCGCATCGCGGTCCCAGGACATGATCGGGTCCGCCAGCCGGTCGCGCTCATAGGGCTTGACCCACGGCTGGATGCTGCAGGCTCCGAGCAGCAGCACAACTGCAACGATGGCAAGCTTGGGTGAGGCGCGCATAGCTCTGTTTACTCGCGTATCAATTGACGGATGCGGTCTTGGTACTCGTTCTCGTCGCCCGGCCGGTAGCCGCGGTGGATGTAGCGGATCTGACCCTTGCGATCGATGATGACGGAGCTTGGCATTTCGTCGACGTGATAGGCCTTGCTCACCTGATTGGCGGGGTCGAGCAGCACCGGGAAACTCACCGGCTTGCGCGCGAGCAATTCCTTGACCGCAGGTCCCTCCTTGTCGACATTCACGCCGATCAAGGTAAAGCCCGCCGGCTTGTACTTCTTGTACATCTGGTCGAGCAGCGGCATTTCCTGCTGGCAGGGTCCGCACCATGTGGCCCAGAAATTCACCATCACCACCTGTCCCTTGTACTGGCTCAGGGCACTTTGCTGTCCGGACAAGGACGTCAGCGTGAACGCGGGAGCGGGTCCCGAGGCATCGCCGCCGGCGGCGAACGTCGTCCCTGCGATGAACGCAGTCGCAGCAACGCACGCCGTCGCAGCGCCGGCAATGGCGGCTATGACGGAGCGCCGTGTGAGTTTCTTTGCTGAATATTGCATGATCTGTCCTCCTGATCAGTAGAAAACGGTTAAGCCGAGGGTGGCCTCGAGGTTGTGAACGTTCTTGGTTCGACCGGTCAAATCCGTCTCGAACACGTGATCTCTCACATCCAAGTGCATTGCCAGCCAGTCGGTGATCAGCAGGCGCTCGCCTACCCCAAAATTCAGTGCGAACTGATCCTTGTCGGCAAATTTCACATCGCCCATGCCGACCGTCACATATAGGGCCGAATTAAATGCACGTCCCCGCCCGAGGAAGATCTCGCCGGGGAGTACGTTGTAGCCCACGTCCAAATCGTAATACGTGAAGCGTCTCCCAGAGTCGCTGAGAACCGTGATGGAGGGAAACACGTCCTGCAGGCTGGTGGTGCCGGCCTTGGAGCGCGCCAAGAACCCCTCCAGGAAAATGTCCTCGGATACGTGGTATGCCGCGCGCACGCCGTACACCGGGTTGGTGCCGAAGTCCTGAATGCTGAGAGCGCCGAAGTAGCCGCCGAGTTCGAAATCCTTGGCCTTGATCTTCGGCGTCTTGATGGCGCGACGATTGACCTGCGGCTCGATGATCGACGGCTCTCCCGCGGGTTCCTCGGCAACGATCTGGGTCGGACCCTTTTCGCCGCGATGGAACCAGCCGCAGCCGGACAGCAGCGCCGCCGCTAGAAGAACACTGCTAAGCCGAATTTCCATTCTTCCGGTTCCTCGTTCTGATTTTGATTGGTGAAGACCACGTACTTGCGCCAATCCGCACGCCACATGAATCGTCGGGTAATAAAACCGCGCAGCCCCAGGGACACATACACCATTTGGTTGCTGGACTGCAGAGGCTTCGGTGGGACCTTATCGTCGACGTACTGGTACGCCCCGCCGATGCCCGCAGTGGGCGAGATCCACTTCCATTCGGGGATGAAGGTGTGCCGCAGCCCCAAACTCGTGACGTAGCGATTGTCGATCGTCCCCAGGGCCTGCTGCAGAACGAATTCGACGTCGAGGCTGTCGGTGAGGCCGAAGTCGGCCCAGGTGGTGACCAGATTCTGATGATTGAACACGCCGTAGCCCGCGCCGATTTCCCAACGGTGGCCGGCGAATTGCGGATAGGGCGGTATCGGCGCCGGCTCGCCCGAAGCGAGCCTGGTCTGCGCCAGCTCCGCACGCCGCGCCCAGCCTTCCTGGCCGTGCGCCGCGCGTACCTTGTACCATTCCGTGCGGCTGAAGAGCACCGTGACCACTTCATCGCGACCGACGACGTAAACCACGGGAAAACCACGGCCGGGGCCGCTGTGCATCTCGAGAAATGGCGCGGTAACCACCACTTCGAGCAGCGGTCTCTTGGCGTGGACCAGGCCGGCATCGAACGTCTGCAGCAGCAGGAACAGCGCAAGCAGACGCCGCATCAGCTCAATTCGCAACCGGCGCGACGAATGGGTCGTTGTAATACTGCGCGCCAATGTCCAGCCATTCGGTGATCAAACGCAACTCCGACTTGTTAAGGAATCCCGTGTGGTCGAGCACGGGGTCCTGATAGGTTCCGTCGAACATCCTCAAAAATTTCACCACCGATCCCGCCGCGCTGCCCGCCGTCAGCGGCGGCGCCAATGACACCGGTACCATGATCGTCGTGGGCAATCCGGTCACCGGATCCGGCGGCCCGGGAGCAGGCACCAACAGGTCCTGCAACACCCCCATATTAAGCGTCTGCTCATTATGTGCAAACAGCAGTTGTTCATAGGAGGTGACCACGGTGGTGTCGACGTTGGAGCCGCTGTCGGTCAAATCCAATTGTCCGGCCGGCACCTGGACCGTGGCCGCGGCATCCGCCGGGTTGTGGCAGAGCACGCAGGTGTGATCGGTCAGCACGGTGACCCCGTTGGCTGCAAGGGTCTGACGAACGTAATTCCAGATCGGCTGGATGTGGTAATCGGTGGTGCCGCCGGCGCCCGTGGCATCGGGATAGTGAATGCTGCTGCGGCAGAGCGGATCCCATTTGATCGCCGGGTTGGCGGTAGCGCAATGGCTGTTCGCAGGCTTCGGCGTGGGTATATCTGCATATAAATAAGAGAATGCCGCGTCCGCAGGGCGCCCCGCGGCCACAGGGTCGGTCCAAACGTCGGCATATATCACATCGATGCTCGGGATCATGGAACAGGCCATGGTCGCGCCCGAGGGGGTGATACCGTTGGAACAGGTGTTCCAGGCGCGTGTATCGGCCATGGTGTCGCCGGCGTTGGCGGCCGACAGGCCTGCCAGGGTGTTCGCGAAGGGCGAGCCCGCGGCTGGCGCCCCCGCATTCACCGACGCCGTCAATCCGCTGCGGCCATGCGATGGCGTGGTCTTGCTCCCGGCCACATGACAGCCGCTGCAAGTCTTGGTTTCGCCCGGAATGAGCTGCATCCAACTGGTATGCCGCGCGCCGATGCGCCGCGCATTCTTATCGAGCACTTCGACCGTGAACGGCACATTCGCCGGCAAGGAGATTTTTACCGAGCCATCCGGTTCGACCGGTGCATAGGCGAGAATCTCGCGCATTCCCAAGCCCGCGGGGCCGAACGCCGAGCCGTTGATCTTGCGGACTTTTGTGGCCGGAATTTCCACCGGTTTTACGATTCTGACGAAGCGTGCCGGACGTTGATCCGCGGTCGCCTGTTTGGGGTCGGCCAGCGCGGCGATATTCGCGATCGGGCCGCCGGCCTGGCCGGCCGTTTCCGCGGCAACCTTGTCGACACCGTCGAAATCATAAACGCTGCGGATGACGAGCACGCCGACTCCGCCCGGGTCGCCCTTGGGCACGAGATCCGGTACGAAGGCGGGCACCGGCGTGCGCGCCTGCATGATGACCGGCTCGACGATGACGGTACCCGTCTCTGCGCCCAGAATGGGGCTCAAGGTGCCCTGGTCGATGTCATAGATCCAGATGGTGTACTGCGGCGGCGCCAAGGTCACATTGGCGCCGCTGGTGTTGCCGGCTGTGCACACGCTGGTGGTGTTCGGAGTCACGGTGGTATTCAGCACCAGGCAAGGCGCCCAGCTCACCAGCATTCTGTTGGTGCCGTCATACAGCGGATAGGCGGAGGCGAAACGGCCGCCCAGGGACGGCTTGTCTGCGTCGGTGGTGACTCCGAGCGTGGTGGCGCTCGCCTGTGCCGTGCCTGCAGCGCCGGTGGCCGTCGACGGTTGATTGATTTCCACGAATTTCTCGGCGTCGATCTGCACGACGTCGCCGCCCTGTTGGGTGCCCTGAAACGGTCGAACCAGCGAAATCAGCTTACCGTCAGCCCGTTGCCGGGCGTTCAAAAACTGGATCACGTTGGTGTTCGTGCCGGCGATGTCGGCGCCGGTGGCATGACTGTTCTCGCCGTAGTAGAGCTCAAGGCCGCTGCCGTCGGGATTGGCGCGATACAGGCTGATCTGATCGCCATTGATGGATTCATAGCGCGAAAACACGATTTGGCCATTCGCCAAGACGGACGGCGCGAAGTCGTGATTGGTATTGAAGCTGATCTGGTGGATGCCCGTGCCGTCGGCATTCATGACATGCAGCAGGAAGATCGGCTGCTTGCGATCGTCGGTTTGCGCGGGATATTGCGGGCGCCCCTCGTCGATCAGGATGGCCTGGGTGGCGGCCTGTCGCGTCGAGGAGAACACGATGCGTCCGTCCGGCAGGTAGTGCGCGCCTACGTCGTGGCCGGCGGTGGTGTCGTCGTTGGTGAGCTGAGTCACAGTCTTGGCAACGGCAGCGTACTCGTAGATCTTCCAGGTGGGTTGAGTGACGTCGGTATTGGGCTTGTTGGGGTTCAACGGCAGGCGCAGCGAGAACAGCAGTTTCTTGCCGTCAGGAGATACGTCGAGATCGCGAACGTCGCCCTTTCCCTTGGTGATCGACCCGGTGATATTGGTCTCGACCGAGCCCGGGCTGGCCTGCTCGCGTAGGTACAGGTCGCCGCCGGTGGTCGAGGTAATGAGATCCCGCACGTCGATATCCGCGTTTGCCATCATGGCCGGCGCCGGACGCTTTACATAGGCAAGCGGAAAATTCAGGGTGCCCGGATCTTGGGTTTGCGGGCCGGAAACCCCCGGCGCATGTCCGCTCACTCCGCCGGAGCAACCGGCCGCAAGCAATACGGGCAGCAGCAACGCAGCCAGCGTCAGGGAACCGTGACGAAGTTCACGCACGGGCAAAGTGTTCATGGTTTCGGATACCTTCGGTGAATCATCGGTTCAGCGATCAGCCTGCCAACTTGCGCCGCTTCATTGAACTTAATCGGTCTCAGAATCGCAACTTCGTCCCATGCGGCTATGCGTTCTGTTAACGCACTCACAGCAGAAGTTCGCCACATCCGTTTCTCTGTGCACCAGCCGTAAGGGAACCCTAAGGGAACCCTAAGGGAGCCCTAACGGAACCCCGAGGGATGACCTTCGCAAATTAGGCTGAAGGATATAGGCGCCCAGTACTCCGTCGATATGTCGCGAAATGCCGACGTCGTTCGAATGAGACATTACTTGCAGGTTTTCTTACTAGCTATATTTACGCCGCGTCGAAACCACAACTCACTGCGAGTGGATGTGCATATGAAGTATGGGATGGCAAAGCCAGAGATGAAGGCAAGGCGGCGCGCCGAACCGGCCCCTCGCGAGGCAACGCATTTGTCGCGTGTGTTGCGCGCAGTCCTCTGTGCCGGAACGCTCATTTTGCTGAGTGCGAACGCCTCGGCACAAATTACCAAGGACCAGGCAAAGAGAATCTACGATCGCATCGCCGGGGTCCCGGCCACGGACGCACAACTGGTGACGATGGCAGCCGGCACGGCGAACGCGGCCGCGCTGCTCGCCACCCAGGATCGAGCGTTCTACAACAACACGGTTCGCAACCTGGCGACGCCCTGGACGAATCGCGACCAAACCGTGTTCGCACCCTTGAATGACTACACCGCCACCGTGATCGGCATGGTGCGCGACAATGTCCCGTTCAACACCTTGTTGAGCGCCGACATCATTTATACGGCCGATGCCGCCGCCGGCGTGCCGGCTTACTCCAACTCGAACAATGACATGTACGAGGCGCTCGACGCCGACGGCGCCGATCTGTCGGTGCACTTGCAGCAGAAGGTGCAATCCGCCGTCACCGGAATCCCGTCGGCAGCCACCGCCGGGGTCCTGACCACGCGCGCCGCGGCCTATGCGTTTTTTATGGATGGTACCAACCGCCGCATGTACCGCTTCACGATGATGAATCATCTGTGCGCGGATCTGCAGACCATCCCGGATATCACGCGTCCGCCGGATCGCATTCGTCAGGACGTGACGCGCAGTCCGGGCGGTGACAGCAGCCTGTTCTTGAACAACTGCATCGAATGCCACAGCAGCATGGACCCGATGGCGCAGGCCTTCGCCTACTACAACTACACCTACAACGTCGCCACCGACCCGACGGGGGCCGCCGGCGCCATCGTCTACACCGCCGGCCAGGTGCAGCCGAAGTACTTCATCAACAATACGAATTTTCCTCAAGGGTTCATCACCCCCGATGACAGCTGGGCCAATCGCATGCGCGGCGGCGTGAATTCCCTGCTGGGCTGGGATGCGACTCAGACGGGCAGTGGCAATGGGGCCAAGAGCCTGGGAGCGGAGCTGGAAGGCAGTGCAGCATTCGCCAGCTGCCAAGTCTCGCGGGTATTCAAGTATGTGTGCCTGCGCGCGCCGAGCAACCCCGCAGATACCACGCAGGTCAACACGATGATGGCGTCCTTCAAGTCCAATGGCTACTCGCTGCGGCAGGTGTTCGTTGACGCCGCTGTTTACTGCACGGCGGGGCTGTAATCATGAACGTCAAATACTTCAATAGTTTGAGGTTCGCCGGCCTGTTCGCGATCGCGTCTCTGGCATTGGCGGCCTGCGGCGGCGGCGGCGCACCGACGACGTCAACCGGTGCCACGGCCCCGACCGGCTCGGCGAACGCCTACACCGGCCCCGCGCCGGCCACGGCGGATGTGCAGGCCTTCGCGGTCAATTTCTGGGCCAATGTGCGTGTGCAGAACCGCTGCGGACAGTGCCACAACGCAACCTCCCCAGCGCAGATGCCGAACTTCGCGCGCAGCGACGATGTCAATCTCGCCTACGCGCAGGCCAACACCGTGGTGAATTTGCAGCAGCCATCCACCTCGCTCATCGTGACCAAGGTGAGCGGCGGGCACAATTGCTGGCTGGCCGATCCCGGCGCCTGCGGTGAGATCTTGACCACCTGGATCAGCAACTGGGCCGGCGCCTCCGTGGGCGGCACGGGCACGCAGGTGCAGCTCAAGGCTCCGCCGCCGCAGAACGTCGGATCCAGTAAGAATTTCCCTGGAGACACGACTGCCTTCAGTCAAACGGTGTATCCGCTGCTCACTCAGTACTGCTCCAAGTGCCATGCGCCGGATGCGGCCACGCCGCAACCGCCGTACTTCGCCTCGTCCGACATCAATCAGGCCTATCAGTACGCCATACCGAAGATGAATTTAAACACGCCCATCAGCTCGCGCTTCGTCAGCCGCATGGCCGTGGATCAGCACAATTGCTGGACCGTCTGCGGCACCTTGGTGACGAATGCCGGCGTGACCACGGTGGGGCCGGCCAACAGCAGCGCCGGCATCTTCCTGGCCGCGATTCAAGCCTTTGCCGGCATGGTGCCGACGACCGCCGTCGATTCGTCCTTGGTCACCAGCCAGACGCTGGCACTGGCACAGGGCACCATCGCCAGCGGCGCCAATCGCTTCGATGCCAATGTGATCGCCAAGTATGAATTCGAGACCGGAACCGGCCTCGTGGCCTATGACACCAGCGGCATCGATCCATCGGCCGACCTGTCCTTGTCGGGCAGCGTGACGTGGGCAGGCGGCTGGGGCATCACGGTGGGCGCCGGCGGCAAGGCCCAAGCATCGACTTCGTCGAGCAAGAAGATCCATGACCTGATCGAGGCCACCGGCGAGTACACCGTCGAGGCCTGGGTGGCGCCGGCTCTGGTGGCGGCCGACAAGTCCTACATGGTCAGCTATTCCGGCGGCGATACCCTGCGCAATTTCACGCTGGGCCAGACCAATCAGAACTATGACTTCTTGATGCGCAGCTCCGGGTCCGACCTCAACGGCATGCCGCAATTGGCCACCCCGACCATGGCCATGGTTTTGCAGGCGACCTTGCAGCATGTGGTGCTTACCTATGACCCGGTCAACGGCCGCCAAATCTATGTGAACGGCGTGAATACCAATGTGCCCGATCCGCAGAAGGGTGGCACCCTCTCGAACTGGGACGATACCTTCGCACTGGTTCTCGGCAATGAAGTCTCGAGCGATCGTTCCTGGCAGGGACTCATCAAGTTCGTCGCCATCCATGACCGCGCCTTGACGGCGCCGCAGATCCTGCAGAACTTCAATGCCGGCGTCGGGCAGCGCTTCTATTTGCTGTTCAACGTGGCGGCGGTGACCGGGGTGCCCCAGGGCTATGTCATGTTCACGGCCGCCCAGTATGATAGCGCCAGCTATCTGTTCACCTCGCCGACCTTCATCTCGCTGGATCCGACGGTCAAGCCGGACAATGTGGTGATCAAGGGCCTGCGCATCGGCATCAACGGCAGCATTCCCACCGTCGGCCAGGCGTACAGCACGCTCAGCACCACGGTGACCGCCGCCAAGTACACCAGCGGCGGCGAGTTGCTGTCGAAGGTGGGCACCGTGATCGCCATCCAGAGCGGCCCGCTCACCGACCAGTTCTTCCTGAGCTTCGACCAGCTGGGGAGCAAGACCCACGTCACCACGGATCCGGTGCCGTATCCGATCGCGCCAAGCTATCCGCCGATGGCGGCGGCGGTGGGCGTGCGCACCTTCGCACAGATCAATTCCACCCTGTCGACGCTGACCGGCGTGCCGACCACCAACGCGGCGGTCATGCAAACCTATACGACAGTGCAGCAACAGCTGCCCTCCGACCCGACCTTGGAGAGCTTCTCTTCGGCCAACCAGGTGGGCATCGCGCAGCTGGCGATCCAGTATTGCAACACGGCGGTCAATTCGTCGGCCGCGGCACAGTTGTTTCCGGGCGTGACATTCAGCGCCTCGCTACTCGGGGCCACCGGCACCGCGGCGGGCGCCAATCAGATCAGCAGCGCGCTCGCGGCCAGGGTAATTGGCACCGGCCTGACGACTCAACCGGCTCAGTCCACCGTCACCGTCGAGCTCAACGCGCTGATCGGCAAGCTCTGCACCTCGTCGTCGTGCAACACGTTGCCGCGAGTGCTGGCCGTGACGGCTGCGGCCTGCGCCGCCGCCCTCGGCAGTTCCGACGTAGTCATCAATTAAGCAGCAGAAGAATCGAAGAGGTTTTATATATGAGTCAGAAACCGCCCAGAGGTCTCGGTCTGCACGAACCGCTCCGGCATCCGGATCACTCGAGGCCGAGGACGCGCCGCGAATTCGTTTCGCAGGGATTTATGACCGGGGCTGCAACGGTTGTAGGACCCTCGCTGCTGGGGTTGCTCGCCGATCCGCGTATGGCTAGCGCCGTCGGGAGCCTGCTGGATGGTCCCACCCAGGCTGCTGTCGCTGCTTGCGGCATTACCACGGGCGCGGGAAAGATCCCGTTCATTTGCTTCGATTTGGCGGGCGGCGGCAACATCGCCGGCTCCAACGTGCTGGTGGGCGGCCCGAAAGGTCAGCTGGATTTCCTGTCGGTCGCCGGCTACAGCAAGCTGGGGTTGCCCGGAAGCATGGTGCCGAATCCCAGTACCACCGGGAATTTCATCGATGCGACCTTCGGCCTGCGCTATCACAGCGATAGCGCACATCTTCGCGGCATGAAGGCTCGTGTAAAGACCGCTACGGCCCTGACCAACACCACGGGCACCATCATTCCTGCGCTGTCGCAGAACGATACCAATGTGAATCCGCACAATCCCATGTACGGTATTTATGCCTATGGCGCCCGCGGCGGCCTGCTCAACCTCATCGGCTCCGCCAGCTCGATGTCGGGCGGCAATTCTATGTCGCCGATGTCCATGATGATACCGAGCGCTGCGCCGGTGAAGATCTCCGGTGCCTCCGATAGCAAGGGCCTGGTTAGCACAGGGCAACTGACTACTCTGCTGCCGCCCTTGCCCAACGGCACGAATCCTGACGTCGTCAATGTCATGGAGTCGATGAAGCGCATCAGCGACGCCAAGTATCCGCAAGTGCAGGCCTACGATACCGGCACCACCGCCGGCGCAGCACTGAATACGGCGGCATTGGGGTCCGCGGGTATCCAGGCATGCAGCTACACCAAATCCGCGTACATCGTTGACAAGTACGGCAGCCCGTCTTCTGTGAATCCTGACGTTGATCCGAACATCGTCGGACCCAGCGGTATATTCACGCAGGCCGAGTACGATGCAAGCAGCGACTTCCAGAAGACCGCAGCCGTTATGAAGTTGGTGATCGATGGCAACGCCGCCGCCGGCACCATCGAAATGGGCGGCTTCGATTACCACACCGGCGACCGTATGACGGGCGAGGCGCGCGATTTTAACTTGGGCAATTGTATCGGCGCCGTGCTCGAGTACGCCGCGCGCGTCAACAAGCCGGTCATGATCTATGTGTTCAGCGACGGCTCGCTCGCGAGCAGCGGCATGATCGATAACTCCGTCGGCGGCCGCGGCAAGGGCGTGTGGACCGGCGACAACCAAAACGTTGCCGCCACCTACTTCCTGGTATTCGATCCCAAGGGCAAGCCGGTGTCGACGCACGTCACTAGTCCGGAGTCCAGTCTGCAGATCGGCTATTTCAATTCGGACGGCGGCCTCAACACCTCTGGCAGCCCCGCCGGCAACAACGTGTTCAATCTGGTGCAGATGGTGGTGCTCAATTACATCGCGCTGCATGGGGCGGGCGCGGAGAACGCCTTCGCAAGCCTGTATCCGACGCCAAACTTGAACAACACTCTGGGTACGGGCTCGACGCTGACGCCGCTGATCGCGTATCAACCGCTGGCCAGTGTAGTTAACGGCAAGGTGACCTGAAGTCTCGCGGCCGGTACCTTCTGCCTGATCCATGTCTCAATCCAGAGACATGTACCTCAGCGCGCCATCGCCTGTAGGGTGGAGCTATGTTTTCGCCCCCTTTGTGAGCTTGGCGCCGTGGTTCGATCAATTTCCGTGAATGTGTGCCAAATCATGCAGATATCTAGCAAAGCACCAACCAGCCGCGTTGACACTACGGCTCGCATTGTGCGATTTTGCATAAGGTCTGATCAGGGCAAACTCGCTGCAAGGCGAGGGCGCAAAGCTTCCGGTACGGGGCCTTCTGCAGGGAGAAGGTCTACGACAGCGGGGTTACCAGCGTGATTGATGTATTGCTGCGCTCCGGGTGCGGCTCAACGACAGTTAGTTCCAGCATGTTTTGCAGGCCGACCTCCCATGCGTAGCATGTTGCTTGCCGGCCTGTTCTTCGGCGCCTTGTTGAGCGGCCCATCGATCGCGGCCGCTCCCACACTGGTGGGCAAGGGCGCGCCGGACTTTGTACTGAGAGGCATGGACGGTCGGAACCTGCGCATGTCCGAATTTCGCGGCCAGGTGGTGCTGGTGAATTTTTGGGTGCGTTGGGCCGGTGACTCGCGCCAGGAGATGCCGGCTCTCGATCGGATCAACACCACGTACAACCGGGCCGGGCTGGTGGTGCTGGGTGTGTCGGTCGATGAGGATTTGAGCCGCGCGCGCGAGTTCGCGGGCGCGATGAAGGTCTCTTACCCCATCCTGTTCGATACCGGCGCCGACATCGGCCGGGATTATCTGTTGAAGAAGATGCCCGTCACCATCCTGGTGGATCGTGCCGGGGTGGTCCGCTATGCCAATGTCGGCTTCAAGCGCGGCGACGAGCGCGTTTATCTTGATCACATCCGCGAATTGCTTCGCGAGTAAACGATAGGTCAGCCAAATGAATTCCAAGAATCGAGCTGTGTCGATCATCGCGCGCGTGGCGTTGCTCGCGGGCGCCTGGGCGGCAACGGCAGCGCTCGCGGCACCCGACGATGCCGCGACCACGGCGACCGCCGCCGCAACCGCAAACACCGCAAACACCGCAACGGCGCCGAAAACCGCCGCTCCACCCGCCACGCCACCGACCACGCCGCCCGCCACGTCGCCCGCCGCAGCAACCGAAGAGGCGGCTGCCGCTCCCGAACCCGGCGCGCCGCCTGCCGAATTCAAGACGCTGGACCAAGAAGTGCAGGGCCTGAAGAAGGACGTCATCGATCTGAACAAGGATCTGTTCGTACTGGAGGAGGAATTGCTGTTTCCGGCCAACACCCAGGTCGCGCTGTACGTCTCCATGGACGTAGGCAGTTTTTTTGCGCTGGATTCGGTAACCGTGAAAATCGACAACAAGGAAGTAAAGAATTACCTCTACACGGCGCGCGAGGCGGATGCCCTGCTCAAGGGCGGCGTGCAGCAAATCTACTTGGGCAACCTGAAAGTCGGCAAGCATGAGCTGGTGGCGTTCTTTACCGGCAAGGGCCCGGTCGATCGCGACTACAAGCGCGGCGCCACCATCAACTTCGACAAGGGCGTCGGCGCCAAGTATTTGGAACTCAAGATCACGGACCGCGTTGCCAAGCATCAGCCAGAGTTCACCATCAAAGATTGGGAATGATGCGTGCAACGCCTGCTCAATAGCCTCCGGCCGCTCATCCTGGGCGGATTGCTGCTGGCGCTCGTAGCGGGCGCCGCGCAATCAAAGAACGTCAAGCCGAATCCGGACGGCCTGCCGCCGCAGGACGTGAAGGATCTGCATTACGGCGATGTGCTGTTCTATTTCTATCAGGACGATTATTTCGATTCGATTACACGCTTGCTGGCGGCCCGGCAGCTCGGGCGGATTCCGCACACGCAGGGCGAGGCGGAGCTGCTGCTGGGCGGGCTCTACCTTTCCCTGGGCGAGCATGTGGAGGCGGGGCGAATATTCGAGGCGCTGCTCAAGCAAAACACCACCGAGGCGGTGCGCAATAGGGCCTGGTTCTATCTGGGCAAGGTCTGGTATCAGCGCGGCTACCTCGAGGAATCCGAGCGCGCCTTGCGCCAGGTCTCGGATAAGCTTGATCCGCGCGTCAACGCCGAGCGCTACATGCTGCTCGCGCAGGTGATGCTGCGCCAGCAGCGTTATGACGACGCTATCGTCGCCTTGAGCAATTGGCACGGCGCTGCGGACTGGACGGCATACGCTCAATTCAATCTAGGGATTGCCCTAGTACGCAAGGATCGGCTCGCCGACGCGATCCCCTATCTCGACCGGGTGGGTCGCATCGAGTCCCGCAGCGAGGAATTGTTGTCGCTCAAGGACAAGGCCAATCTGGCGTTGGGATTCGCCCTGCTGCAGGCGCAGCGCGCGGCCGAGGCCAAACCCATCCTGCAACGGGTACGTCTCGAGGGCCCGTACTCCAGCAAGGCGTTGCTCGGCGTCGGTTGGGCAGATGCGGGAGTCGGCGATTTCAAGCGCGCACTGGTGCCGTGGCTCACCCTGCGGCGGCGCAGCCTGCTCGATTCGGCGGTGCAGGAATCCTTTCTCACGGTACCGTATGCCTACAATCAATTGGCAGCGACCGGCCAGGCTGCCGAAAACTACAGCTCCGCCATCGATTCTTTCGATGCGGAGATCAAGCACATCGATGACTCGATCAATGAAATCCGCAGCGGTCACTTGCTCGACCGCCTGCTGAACGACGACAAGAAGGACACATTGACTTGGTATTGGCAGCTGACGACTCTGCCGAACGCACCCGAATCGCGCTATCTGTACCAGCTGCTGGCGAGCAACGAATTTCAGGAAGGTCTGAAGAATTATCGCGAGCTCAACTACATGAGCCGCAATCTGGACAATTGGCGCGACGACGTATCGGCCTACAATGACATGCTCGATACACGGCAGGAAGCGTACAAGCTGCGCGTGCCGAAAGCCGACGCGGTGATGGCGGCCACCGATCTCGATGCGCTCACCCGAAAGCGCGTGGACTTCGAATCGCGCATCAATGTCATCGAGAAATCCAACGATGTCGCCGCCCTTGGCACTCCCGCAGAGCAGCAGATCTGGGTCCGATTGCAGCGCGTCGAGGAGTACCTCGCGGCGCATCCGGACGATCCCGATCTCGCCGAGATGCGCGAGAAGCACCGTCTGATGAAGGGCGTCCTGTACTGGCGGCTGTCAGCGAGCTTCAAAGCCCGGCTGTGGAACGAACGCCGCTCGGTCAAAGAGCTCGAAGCGGGGCTCAAGGAAACACAGAAGCGCGCCGTGATGGTGAAAGCTGCGCGAGCCGGCGTGCCGACGAATACAGGTGCCTTCGCAACACGGATATCGGCGGTGCGGGCGCGGCTCGATTCGCTGCAGCAACGCTTGAACGATGTGTCGGTGCAGCAGAATCGGTTCCTGCAGGCTCTCGCCATCCGCGAGCTCGAAGCCCAGAAGCTGCGTATCTCCAGCTACCAGATTCAGGCGCGCTACGAATTGGCCGCGATCTATGATCGCGCCTCTGACAGCAAGCCGAAGGCGAAGCCATGATGCCGGCGCGCCGACAAATTACCACGGCGGCTGCGGCCTTCCTGGCGGCGGTCTTGGGCGCGTCATTGGCGGCGCCTGCGAGCCATGCGGCGAACAAGAATCCGCCGACCATCAAGGATCTCGACTCGCAGCAGGTCGAAGTGAATACCGATCCGCCGCGGAACGTGGATGCCAACAAGACCATGGACAGCTACAAGCGCTTTCTGGACTTGAACGCAGGCGATGCCGCCTTGCGCGCCGAAGCCCTGCGCCGCCTGGGGGATTTGAACCTGGAGAGCTCGGAGTCCGAGCGCATCGAGCGCGAACTCGTCACCAACGAGGGCTTGCGCGCCACCGAAGCCATTCATTTGTACACCGCCTTGCTGAAGACCTATCCGAAGTACGAACGCAATGACTCCGTGCTGTACCAGCTGGCGCGTGCCTACGAACTCAATGCACAGCCGGACAAGGCGCTGGACTCGCTCGATCGGCTGGTGGGAACTTATCCGCACAGCCGTTACCTCGATGAAGCGCAATTTCGGCGCGGTGAAATTCTGTTCTCGGACAAGGCCTATCCTAAGGCGCAGGCCGCCTACGAGGCCGTGATCAAGATCGGCGCCACGTCGCCCTTTTACAATCAGAGTCTCTACAAGCACGGCTGGTCGTTGTTCAAGCAGGGGGAAAACGAGCGCAGCTTGGATTCCTTCGCAGGCGTGCTCGATTCGGTGCTGGTGTCGAAGCACAATCCTTCCGAACTGGTCGAACTCGAGACCTTAAGCCGGCCCAATCGCGAACTGGTGGAGGACACCTTCCGCGTCATGAGCATCACCTTCTCCTACGCGGATGGTCCGAAATCCATCGACGAATTCGTGAAGCATCACACGCCGGCAGGGAGGCTGGCGCGGCCCTATTCGTACCTGCTGTATGCGCGGCTCGGCGACCTGTACATGGAAAAAGAGCGCTACACGGACGCCGCCGACAGCTACCGGGCCTTCGTTACGCAGGACCGCTACAATGAGAAGGCGCCGCTGCTGGAAATGCAGGCGATCGAGGCCTATCAGAAGGGCGGTTTCCCGCAGCTCGTGTTGCAGGGTAGGAAGGAGTTCGTGGAGAACTACAGCTTCGGCACCGCCTACTGGCAGGGACGCGAGCCGAAAAACGAGCCCAAGGTCGTCGCGGTCCTCAAGAGCAGCCTCAAAGACGTGGCGCAGCACTACCACGCCGAGGCACAGCGCACTAAGAATGTGGCGGATTATCAGGAAGCGGCGAAGTGGTACCGCAGCTATTTGACTTCCTTCCCGGACGATCCGGACTCGGCCGTCACCAATTTCCTGCTCGCCGACACCTTGTTCGAGAGCAAGCAATATCTCGAGGCCGCCAAGGAATACGAAAGCACCGCCTATCACTATGGCAGCCATGAGAAAGCCGCTGCGGCGGGCTATGCCGCGGTGGTTGCGTACGGCAAACAGGAAGAGAGTTTGGACGGCGAAGCGAAGGCCGCGGTCCACAGCCGTGCCGTGGACAGTTCGTTGAAATTCGCCCAAACCTTTCCGGAGCACCCGGAAAGTGCCCAGGTGCTGACGCGCGCCGCCACCGAACTGTATACGGTAAAGGATTATCCTCGCGCGATCGCGGCGGCCGAGGCCCTGCTGGCACGGCAGCCGCCGGTGGACGTCACCAAGCAGCGCGTCGCCTGGACCGTGATCGGCAATTCAAATTTCGACCAGGGCGTGTTCGACAAGGCCGAAACGGCCTACGCTCACGCGCAGACGCTGATGCCGGCCGGCGATGCGGAGCGGCCGGTCATCGTCGAGCGGTTGGCAGCCTCGATTTACAAGCAGGGTGAGCTTAAAGCCAAGGCCGGCGAGAGTGCGGCGGCGGTGGATGATTTCCTGCGCGTGGCTGCGTTGGCACCGACCTCGAAGGTGCGCGCCAATGCCGATTTCGACGCGGCGGCGCTGCTCGTCAAGGACAAGCAATGGGATAAAGCCATCGTCGTGCTGGAGGGATTCCGGCATAATTTTCCGCAGAGTCCGCTGCAGGCCGACGTGACGCGCAATCTCGCGGTGGCCTATACGGAATCCAATCATCCCGGCCAGGCGGCGGCGGAGTTCGAGAGAATCGCGCAGGCGCCCGGGGAAGCCCCGGATGTACAGCGCGAAGCCACGCTGCAGGCGGCAGACCTGTACGACAAGTCGGGCAACACCGCCAAGTCGCGGGGCATGCTCGAGGCATTCGTCAAACATTTTCCCCAGCCGCTGAATCCGGCGATGGAAGCGCGCAATAAATTGACTGTGATCACGGCGAAGCTCGGCGACATCGGCGCCCGCGACTACTGGCTCAAGGACATCATCGCCGCCGATCGCGCCGCAGGCGGGGCGCGCACCGATCGCAGCCGGGCGCTGGCGGCAAAGGCGACGTTGACGCTGGCGAGTCCTCTGCGCGAGGAGTTCCGCAGCATCAAGCTGGTAGTGCCGCTGAAGAAAACCCTGGCCGAGAAGCGCAAGGCCATGGAGGCCGCGCTCAAGGCCTACGAAGCGGCCGCCGACTACCAGGTGGCTGAGGTCACTACCGCGGCCACCTTCGAGAGTGCGGAATTGTACCGGCAGCTGGGCAAGGACTTGATAAGTTCGGAGCGGCCGAAGAATTTGTCCAAAGATGAAATTGAGCAGTACAACGTATTGCTGGAGGAGCAAGCTTTCCCATTCGAGGAGAAGGCCATCAAATTGCACGAAGTCAACGCGGCTCGGACCAAGGACGGCACCTACGATGAATGGGTGCAGAAGAGCTTTATGGCGTTGGCGCAACTCAATCCAGGCCGCTACGGCAAGGTGGAAATCGGTGAGCAACTGGTCGAATCGATTCGTTAGGGTCGTCCTTGGCGTGAGCGCAATCGCGCTGCTCGCGGCCTGTCAAAGCGCGCCGCCCAAGCCATCGCCCGAGCCGATGGCCGAGCAGCCGCCGGCGGCCGGCAATTTCGGTGCTGTGACGACGCCCGTCGCCGCAGACGAGTCAGCCGGCGCTGCGTCCTCCGGCGGCGCGTCCGCAGGCGCCGCGCCCACCGTCACCGTGCCCGCAGGTACAGTGGTGCCCATTCCCGAACGCGCGGCACAACAATACGAGCAGGCGCTGCAGTTCATGAAGGCCGGGCGCAATACCGATGCAGAACTGGAGTTCAAACAGATGGTCGTCGCCTATCCGGAGTTGAACGGGCCGCAATTGAACTTGGGACTCTTGTACCTGCGCGACTCGCGCCTGCCCGAGGCGGAGGCGGCATTCAAGGCCGTGTTCGAGCACAGCCCGCAAAGCGCAGTGGCAGGCAATGAGCTCGGCATCGTCGAACGCAAGCTTGGTAAATTCGTCGAGGCGGAAGCGGCCTATCAGCGTACGATAGCGGCCGAGCCCAATTTTGCCCCGGCGCATTTGAACCTGGGCGTGCTCTACGATCTGTACTTAGGGCAGCCGCAAAAGGCGCTCGACCAGTTCGAGCGCTACATCGAACTCGCCGGCGAGAACAAACAAGTCGCCGGCTGGGTAGCGGAACTGCGTAAACGCGTCGGAGCGCCGCCGCCTTCGCCCAAAAAGGAGCCCGCATGAACACAGCGACCCAGATGTTGAGTGTGGCAGTGCTGTGTTGCGCTGCGGGTGTCGCACCGGCGCAGCAGTCAACGCCGCCGGCGAAACCGGCAAATGCGCAGGCGGAGGCCGGTGAACCGCGCGCCGGTACATCGAGCCCCAGCCCGACGCCGTCCGCAGCGCCTGACCCCGCCGTGGCCGAGCCTCACCCTGCCGCGGCCCCGCCGCCAGCTGCCGTGCCTAAGGCCAACGCGACGACAACCGCCGCTTCGACAACGCCTGCCACCCCTGCTGCTGGCCGCGAGGCCGTCACAACCCGCCCGGCAGCGAACAAAATCGATCGATTGGATTTGGGCACCGCCACCGTCACGGGCGATCATGAGGAGCCCAAAGTCATGTACATCGTGCCCTGGAAGCGCTCCGACATCGGCGATCTGGCGGGCAAACCGATGAATAGCCTGGTGGATGAGATCCTTTCACCCGTGGATCGGGATGTTTTTAAGCGTGAAGTCGTCTACTACCGCGCTGTACAAGCAGACGCGTCTCAGAATGGTGCAGTGCCCAAGCCGGCGCCGCAGGGTGAGAAGTAAGTCCGCCGATCATTATGAAAAATCTGGTTGAATCTTAGGTTTGGAGATGGGCATTTTTTAGGAGCGCGCAGATGAATTTCATGACTTCTTTCGTCAACTTCTTCAAGGACGGTGGGGTGTTCCTCTACCCCCTCGCCTTGATATTCGTGGTCGGCGTCGCGATCGCCATCGAGCGATACGTGTACTTGACCCGCGAGACGTTCCGCAACCGCAGCCTGTGGGATGATCTGGTGCCCGCCTTGAGCGCAGGCAACTTCAAACAGGTCGTGAGCCTGACGCAGAACTCCAAGGCGTCGATTGCCACGATTCTGAATTACGGCGTCGCCCGGGTAGCGAGTGCGCGCCGCCGCGACGACATCGAAAAGGCCATGGACGAGAGCCTGCTCGAGGTCATTCCCCGCATCGAGAAACGCACCCACTATCTTGCGTCGCTCGCGAACGTCGGCCTGTTGATCGGCTTGCTCGGCACCATCGTCGGCTTGATCGGTGCGTTCAGCGCGGTGGCGACTGCGAATCCGGCGGAGAAGGCCAGTCTGCTCGCCGCTGCCATCTCGGTGGCGATGAACAACACCGCATCGGGATTGGCGGTTGCGATCACTCTACTCACGGCACATATGTTTCTCGAATCGAAGACCACGTCGCTGATCGACAGCCTGGAAATCGCGTCGGTGAAGTTTTTGAACTCCATCACCGAACGTCAGTCGGACCGGCCGGCACAAGAGCCGGCGGCCGCAGCGCCCGCGCCGCGAAGTCCGGCCACCGTACGCGGCAGTATTTAGGATCTCGGTAGGGTCTTCGCCAGTGGTGTTCCGCCCATGAAATCCAAGTCTCAGCGCCTCGTCCGACGCAATCACGCCCGTTACCATCAGGGGCGTGATGACCTGAACATCGTGCCGATGATCGACATGATGGTGATCCTGGTGTTTTTCTTGATATTCACCGCGGTATTTTCCAAGACCAATATCCTGCAACTGAATCTGCCCGCCAGCAGCAATGCCGCGCCGATCGACCTGCCCAAGGGCTTGAAGCTCGAGGTCATCATCCGCCCCGGTGACCTGGTGATCAATGACCGCAATTCCGGCCCGCTGAAGACCTTGGCCAATAACGCCGCCGGCTACGATTACGACGGGCTGTCGGAATTCATGCGCCGGATCAAATCGCAGTTCCCGCAAATGACCGACGCAACGATTTTGCCGGGACCTCAAGTGCCCTACGACACCTTGGTGCAAGTCATGGACGCGGTGCGCGTCTACCAGCTGCCGGTGGCACCGTTTTCCAAGGCGGAGCTGTTTCCGGATATTGCCATCGCGGATGCGCCCATATGATTTCCTACAGAATCAAACGTCACCGCCAACGCCGGCATGGCGCGAATCATTTCGCCTTGATTCCGTTCATCGACATGATGATGATTCTGGTGGTGTTCCTGCTGGCGCACACGGCCGATGTGGACATTCTGCCGAACACCAAGAACATTTCGATCCCGCAGTCGCTGTCCGACCGCAAACCGAGCGCCGCCGTGGTGGTGATGATCACCAAGGACTCGGTGTTCGTGGACGGTCGGCTGGTGGGATCGGTCAATGACGTCGCCGCCGATCAGTCGCCGTTTTTCGCGCCGCTCAAGACCGCGCTGATGGCGCAGAACGACCGTATTTTGCGCACGGCGCAGCAGACGGATATTGCCAAGCGCGAAGTGACCATCATGGGCGACAAGAGCATGCCCTACAGCGTGCTGAAGAAGATCATGTGGACGTGCGCCGAAGCCCAATACGGCAAGGTCTCGTTTGCCGTGGTCGAGCGCGAAAGGGCGACCACTTAAATGACAGCCGCCAACCCCGCACAACGCGTTCCCACGGGACTCGCACCGTTCTACCGGCGCTATGAGTTGCCCTGGTCGCCGTCCGAGGAAATGGAACGGCGCTTTCGTACCATTCTGCGCAATCTCGCCATCGTGTTCGCGATCTTTGCCATCGCCATTCCATTCCTGCCGCGGCACGAACGCGTGGTGAACACCGATTCACTGCCCGAACGAGTGGTGCAACTGGTGATGGAACCGCCGCCCCCGCCACCCCCGCCGCCGCCGCCCAAGCCGGAAAAGCCGGTGGAGAAAGTGCCCACGGCCAAACCAACGCCGCAACCGGTGGACCCGCGCATCAAGGCATCGAAGAGCGGCCTGCTCGCGAATCTGGACGATCTCGCCGCGTTGCGTGACCAGGTCGATCTGGACAAATTTGCGAAGAATCAGCCCAAGACCACCGACCCGGGCGATGTCAGCGTGGTGACGCGAAACATCATCTCGAGGGCCGGCGGCACCAGCGGCGGTATCAGCGCGCCAACCAGCAGCGGCCTCGCGGCGGGGTCAGGATCCTTGCGCGGTATCTATACCACGCAGGTCAAGGACCCGAACTTGGGCGCCAACGGCCGTGCACAGACGCGCGGCGGCGGCAGCGGTAAGGCTTCGCGTAGCGCGGACGAGATTGCGCTGGTTTTCACCAAGAACAAGGGTGCCATCGATGCCATGTACGCGCGCGCGCTGCGCGACAATCCGGCGCTGCAGGGCAAAGTCGTGTTGGAATTGACCATCGCTCCTTCCGGGGATATCACCGCTGCGCGCATCGTTTCGTCGGAGCTCAACGACAAGGAATTCGAGAGTAAATTGCTGGCGCGTATCCGTCTCTTCAAGTTCGACGCCAAGGATGTTGCCATGCTGACTGCCACCAAACCCATTGACTTCTTCCCAGCCGGATGAACATTCAATCCGAAGTCGAGTTCTTCAGCGACTTGGGTCTAGTCGACAAGGCCCGCTTCGTCACGCGCCTGATATTCGAAATCGCCGAAGAGGCCAAAGTAGGCGCCGGCGACGGCAACGATGCCATTCGCCTGCGATTCGCCAACGAGATGAATCAGCGTCTGGCGCGCTTCACGTATCAGCTGCTGGGTGAAGACGTGGCACGTCCGCAGGACGATGTCGTGATCCGCATGCTGCTCGGCGCGCGCGCCGACAAGAATGCCGAGCGCATCATGCAGAACGCCTATCGGCGCGTGCTGACCAGCTTCGAGAGCTTCGATACGACAGTGCTGCTGAACCCCCGCTAGGAGCCGGCTGCGCGGCGCTTGGGCTTGACCTCTTGGGTTTCGCCGGCATCCGCTTCGAACAGCGTCAACAACTGTTCCGCGGATTCCCGTGCGGACTGCAGCAGCTTCTTTTCATCGTCCTTCACCGAGTGCTGCTTGGCCATGGTCGCCTCGTCGTGGGCGCGGAATCGGCGCACGGTGTCGAGTGCCTTGGATTTCGACAGTCCCAGCGATTCGAGCACCTTTTCGGACAACTCGAGACTCGAAACGAATGTCTCGCGGATGATGAAACGCACCTCCAGATCCATCAGCCGAAACGCATGTTGGCGATTGCGCGCACGCGCAAAGATTTTCAGGTGCGGAAAATGTTTGCGGATCAATTCCGCGGTTTTCACCGACGCTTCGACATCGTCAATCGCGAGCACGAATACTTCGGCGTTCTCGGCGTGGGCTGCGCGCAGCAATTCCAGACGTGAAGCGTCGCCGTAGAAGACCTGATTGCCGAAACGGCGCAAGAAATCGACCTGGGTCTGGCTCGCCTCGAGCGCCGTGAACGAGATTTGCCTGGCGCGCAGAATCCGGCCGACGATTTGTCCGAAGCGGCCGAAGCCGGCGATGATGACTTTTGGATACATCTCCTCGGGCGTGTCGTACGGCCGGTCGTCCGTCTCCTTCTTGCTGAACGTGGCGTCGTGCAGCACCAGCAGCAGGGGACTCAAGATCATCGAGCCGGTCACCACCAGTACCAAGATCTCGGCATACTCGGCGTCCATGATGCCGAGCGTCGCGGCAAGGCCAAACAGGACGAACGCGAATTCACCGCCGGAGGGCAGACTGAACGCCAGGCCGCGCGCAGCAGGGGGAGACAGCCCGGAAACTCTCCCGATAACGAACTGCACCGCCATCTTCAGCAGCATGAAGCCCACGATCAGTCCTGCCAAAACCAGCGGTTTCTCGAGCACCAGCGACAGGTTTGCCGACATGCCCACCGTGATGAAAAACAGGCCCAGCAGCAGCCCCTTGAACGGCTCGATGTCCGCCTCCAACTCATGCCTGAATTCGCTGTCGGCGAGCAATACGCCGGCCAGAAACGAACCCAATGACAAAGACAGCCCGACTTGGCTCACCAGCAGTGCGGTGCCGATGACCACCAGCAGCCCCGCGGCGGTAAAGGCCTCAGCGACCCCCGTGGCGGCGACAATGCGCAGCATGGGACGCAGCACGTAGCGCCCGCCGAAGATCACGGTGGCGAGCACGGCCACGAATTTGAGCGCCAGCCAGCCGCCGGGACCGCTGGCTTTGGCCACTGCGACTCCTCCCAGCAGGGGCATCAGTGCGAGGGCCGGCAAGACCGCAATGTCTTGAAACAGCAGGATGCTGAACGCTGAACGCCCGTATTGCGAATTAAGCTCGCCGCGCTCCGCCAGCAGCTGCAGCACCAGGGCGGTGGACGACATGGACAGGCCGAAGCCTATAACGAGCGCGGACTGCCAGGGTTGTGCGAAGGCGAAGTAGGCCACCGAACCGATCCCGACAGCGGTCACCAGCACCTGTGCCGATCCTAAGCCGAAAATTGGCTTGCGCATCACCCACAGGCGGGAGGGCTGCAATTCCAGGCCGATGACGAACATCAAGAGTACGATGCCGAATTCTCCGACGTGCTGAGTGACGTCGACCTTGCTGATCAACGCCAATCCGGCAGGGCCGATGATGATGCCGGCGGCCAGGTAGCCCAGCACCGAGCCCAGCCTGAAGTATCGGAATATCGGGATGGCGATGACAGCCGCCGCGAGAAATATAGCGATCTGCGCCAACAAGCTCATAGTAGAATTTCTCCCTGTAGCGTCGAGAGCCTAGCAATGTATCGTCAAAGCATCCAATTTCCCGCGAAGGACGCGGCGCTGCGCGAGGATGTGCGCGCGCTCGGTGAACTGATCGGCGAGACGCTTCGCGATCAAGGGGGTGAGGAATTCTTTCAGTTGGTGGAAGGTGACCGGCTCGCCGCGATTCGCCGGCGTGAAGGCGATACTGCGGACGCGACGGAATTGCAGGAACGCGCCATGGGCCGATCGCCGTCGGCGGCCACCGATCTGACCCGCGCCTTCTCGATCTGGTTTCAAGCGGTGAATACAGCCGAAAAGGCCCATCGAGTCCGCCGCCGCCGCCAGTACCTCAATGACTCCAGCATGCCGCAGCCGGGCGGCATCGCGGACTGTATTGCGCGCCTGCACAGCGACGGAGTGACGCTCGCGGAGGCACTCGAGTTGATCGCCTCCATGAGCCTCGAGCCTGTCTTCACGGGACATCCGACCGAATCGACGCGCCGTACCATCTTGCGCAAGCAGCAGCACATCGCGCACGACCTGCTCGACCGCCAAAATCCGGCCTCGACGCGGGCCGAATTGGATACGCTATGGGCGCGCGTGCGCCTGGAGATCACCAGCATCTGGCAGACCGAGGAGCATCCGCGCGAGGGCTTGACGGTGGTCGACGAGCGCGAGCACGTACTCTTCTATCTGATCGACATTCTGTACCGCGTGGTGCCCCTGTTCTACGAAGAGATCGAAGCGGCGTTGGCGAAAGCTTACTCCGTCCCGGTGGAATCCCTGGACGTGCCGAGCATACTGCATTTCGGCTCGTGGGTTGGCGGCGACATGGACGGCAACCCGGACGTGCATGGCAAGACCATTCGCGAGACCTTGCACCGGCACCAGCAACTCATCGTATCAACCTATTTTGCCGAGTCCCGGCAGCTCGCCGAGACCTTGAGCCAGAGCGCGAGCCGCGTCGGCGTGAGCGGTGCGCTGGCCGCACGCATCGATTCCTACGGCGCCATATTGCCGGGCGCTCAGGCTTTGGCGCCCGCACGGCACGATCGCATGCCGTACCGGATGTTCTTCGGCCAAATCGGCGAGCGGCTCAAGGCCACCTACGAGGGCCGGCCCAATGCGTACCAAAGTCCCGACGAATTGCTGTCCGATGTGGCCCTGGCCGCCGACAGCCTGACCATGAACCGTGGACGCCACGCCGGATATTTCCTGGTGCGCCGCTTCATGCGCCGCGTACGCACCTTCGGCTTTCATCTGGCGGCGCTCGACGTCACGCAGCATGCACACATGCATGACCAGGTCATTGCGCAGGGGTTGGGAGTGGCCGGCTGGGCGTCGCAGGGGCGTCAGGAGCGGCTGCAGCAACTGCGCGACCTGCTGGCCCGCGATCAGGGTCCGACGTCGGACTTCGATGCCGTCGGCCGCCGCAGCCTGTGGGTGTTCGAAGCGATCGCGCAAGCGCGCCATAAATACGGCGGCCGCGCCATCGGCCAGTACATCGTCAGCGGCGCCCAAGGACCCGAGGATATTCTGGCGGTGCTGCTGCTCGCCCGTTGGGCCGACATCACCGATAAACGCAGCGGCGAAGCGCCTCTCGATGTGGTGCCGCTGCTGGAGTGCATCGATTCTCTGGAACGGGCGGGCGATGTACTGCGGGGCCTCGTTCATGAGCCGGCCTACCTGCGTCATTTGGCTTCGCGCGGCAATCGGCAGATGGTCATGATCGGCTATTCCGATACGAATAAGGAGGGCGGGATTGCCGCCTCGCGCTGGGCCTTGCAGATGGCGCAGGTGAGGCTGCTGGACGCGGCGCGTGAGACCGGCATCAAAGTGCTGATATTTCACGGCCGCGGCGGCACTCCGGCACGCGGCGGCGGGCGCACCGAAAGCCTGGTGCAGGGCGCTCCGAACGGCGCCGTACGCGGTTTTCTGCGCTTGACCGAACAGGGCGAAGTCGTCAATCAAAGCTACGGTTTGCGGCCGATCGCGATGCGCACGCTCGAGCGCACATTCGCATCCGTGGCGCTGGCGACGGCGCACGCCGAGCAAAGGCCGCCCATACCGCCGAGCCACTTGGCGGCGATGGAGACGATCGCGTCGCGCAGCCTTGTCGTGTATCACCAGCTGGTGTTCGGCAGTCCCCAGTTCTTCGAATACTTTCGCGCCGCGACGCCGCTCGACGTCATCGAGCGCATGCACATCGGATCGCGCCCCGCGGCACGCGCCGGCGGCAGCGGCGTTCAGGCGCTGCGCGCCATTCCTTGGGTATTCGCGTGGACGCAAAGCCGCCACATGTTGCCTGGCTGGTTCGGCTTCGGCAGCGGTCTATCCGCCGCGCTCGAGCAGCATGGCGAGGATGTGGTGGCGCAAATGCTGGTGCGCTG
>JBDUBO010000134.1:0-8842 GCA_040004115.1 Gammaproteobacteria bacterium
CGCCCGGCGCATCGGCGCCCGGCGCCCCCACGCCGCCAGAGGCCCGCCACACTTGATTCGAGCCGCTGCGATTCGAGAGGAAGTAAATGTATCGTCCGTCCGCACTCCACTCAGCACCGCTGGAATTGGCGGCAATGTCGGTGAGGCGCGTTGCGGGCGGAGCGCGCTTGGTGGTGTCCACCAGCCAAATGGCGGTGCGCGCCTTGTTGGCCTCCATGTCGGTGGTGCGCACGGTATAGGCAACGCGCTTGCCGTCGGGTGACACGGCGATGTCCGACACGCGCTCGAGGTTCACGAGGTCCTGCACGGTGAGGGGTTGCAGATGTTCCGCGGCCGGGGGCGCAGCGGCCAGGGCGGGCGACAGCGCGGCGGCTAGTGTAGCTGCCAGTGTAGCTGCCAGCGTGGCGGCACCGACGCAATGCATAATGGACGCGACCGACATTCGATCGGTGATCATCTTGTCTCTCCTCAAGATCGCGGCAATATCTCGGCGCCTGTCAGGCCGAGGTGGTGGTCCGTGCTCCAAACCGTTTTGATTTTTCTCTGTTCGATCCATCCCAGCGAAGCCGCGTCCACATAGGTCAGCTTGGCACCCCGAAACCGATCGAGTACTCGCAGCGTCCTGGCGTGATCATCGAGCGTCACCGGCAGAATGACAAGCCCTGTCAGCGCCGAAACGAATCCCCGGAAGTGCCGGGCCGCCTCCTCGCCGTGACGATGCAGGAACCAAGAATAGGCCTCGGAGATGACTAATAGCGACGTGGTCCAGCGCGTGCCGGCGCGCCCAAAAAGTTCCGTCGTCTGAGCGTGAAGTCGATCCCGGCGGCTGAGGGCGGCGATAAAAATCCCGGAGTCGAGGAAAACGGTCTCGCTCAAGGGGCATCACGCCCATAGACCACATGATCGACACTGGAACTATCATTCGCGTCGCCGTCGAGGACGCCGACGAAGCTCATCCAGGGGTGCGAACTTTCCTCGCGGCTCACGGCCTCGGCAACACTGCGCCGACATAATTCGGCGAGCGAGACGCCGCGCCGCTTGGCAACACGCCGGGCCTTGTCGTACAGCGCCTTGTCAAAGGATATCTGGGTCCGTATCATGTTATCACTCCGTCTAAACATGATAACACAGGGTCCGTTCGTGAAATCAAGTGCAATAGCTCGATGGTTCCGCCGCTCGTCTTGAGTTTTGATTTGGACGACACCCTGTGGCCGGTAGCACCGGTCATAGTCGCTGCCGAACGCGATTTGTGGACCTGGCTGAGCGAGCGCCATCCGCAGGCGGTGAGCGGCCATAACATCGAGTCGTTGCGTGAGATGCGCGCTCAAGTCGCTGAACGCTACCCCGAGCATGGCCATGACCTCACCTTTTTGCGTCACCGCGCGCTCAAAGAACTGTTCGAAGCGGCCCACTCGCCGGCCGGCATGGAACGTCCGGCCGACATGGAACGCCTGGCTGACGTGGAACGCCTGGCCGATGAGGCCTTCGAGGTATTTTTTGCCGCGCGCAATCGCGTCGAGTTCTATGACGACGTGCGGCCGTCGCTGCAGCGGCTGCATGCGCGCTATCGGCTGTTTGCGCTCAGCAACGGCAACGCCGATCTGAAACGCAGCGGCATCGATCACTGGTTCACCGGTCACGTCACCGCACGCGCGGCCGGCGCGGCCAAACCTGATGCGCGAATCTTCGCGAGACTGCTGGCCGAAGCCGGGGTCGAGGCGCGGCAAGTGCTGCACATCGGCGATGATCCGGTGACTGATGTCGCCGGCGCGGTGCAAGCGGGCATGCAGGCGGTGTGGCTGAATCGCGATGGACGCGCATGGCCGGAAGGATTGGCGTCGCCGCCGCGCACCATCATGACGCTTGCAGAAATCTTTTAGCACCAAAGCGATGCAGTTGCGACGTAGCGCACGCTTGGCAGCCTACGACATCGATTGCTGATTGCAAAATACCTATTAAAACAGGCATTTCCGGCACCAGTTCGCGTTTTATCTATTCACTTCGACATGTCTTTGTCGATAGGATGGTGTTAGCGAAAAAAGGATGCCAAGCATGCAAGCAGTGTCTGCGGGATCACTTGTAGCAGTCAGTTCCCTACGCGAATTTTTTCGTGATGCGTTTCACGCGGCAAGCGAGCACCAGCGCCTCGACATCGACGAGCAGGCCGAGCAGTACGTGGTCAACTTGCTCACCATGTTTTCCCGTGCCGACGCGCTGTACGAGCGCACTGCTGACGGGCTGCGCATCCGGCCGCTGGCGCAGATGTTGGCGGACGCGCTCGAGGCGCCTACCGTCCTGGCGCGGCAGCGGGGCCTGCAACGCTTGGGCGACGTCTCGCTATTCATTGCCGGGTTCTTCGCCCGCAGTTTTGCCCGCAAACTGATCGACATCGACTATCACATAGCCATGGGCGGAAACGCCTACAGCTCGCTGGCGGATACCATGCAGCGCTCCATGTCCGGACGCTGCGTGGCGGCCATCTATGCGCAGCTCGCAACGAAATTTCAGCGACTGGTCGACGCGCTTAACGAAGTCAGCGACATGTCCTACCAGCACAGCGACGCCGACATCCTGCGGCTGTACGAAATATGGATGAAGACCGGCAGCCCTCGGGCGCATGGATTGCTCAAGCAGCTGGGCGTGCAGCCGGTGAGCGCGGCGGGCGCGCGCCGCGAGCATTGATGGTGACGGCACTGAACGGACAGCAATGGCATTGAACGTGTTGCGATGATACTGAACGAGCTGCAATCCCTGATCGGGCGCCTGTACGACGTCGACATGAATTACGACGTGTACGATTATCTGGTCACGGATCGCCGCGCCCTACAGGGCGGCACGCCGGTGAACGATGCCCGGGCCTCGGACGAGGAACTGCTGCTGGCTGAAACGCCGGACGGCGCCGGAATCGCGCTGTACCTTGATCCAAGCGTACTGCGGCGACTGGATGGCGATGATCCCATCGGCCGGCTGACCGAGAAGAATTTGGCGGATTACTGCACGGCCCTCGAGGGGGTGAGCCACTTCGTGTATTCGACCTGGCGCCTGCACCGTGACTTGCCGGTGTCGCTGCTGGAGCTCGAGACTCAAGCGGAAGTCGACAAGTACGCGGTCACCGTGTTCCTGCTGGCGGATCAGCAGGGCGGCGGTTACCCGGCGCAAGTTCATGCGCGTTTGTTCGATCGGGTGAGCTTCGATGTACGGTTGGAACCCGATCAGTATCACCGCTATCGAACCGCGCATCGCTGCGCCGCGCAGTACTGTCGCAGGCTGGAGCGTCGCTTCGTCTGCCGCGGGCAGGCGCGAATCGAGGCGTTGGTGCGCGAGTTGCGCAAGTTCTATCGTCTGGGAAGCGCGGCCAAGGTGCAGCACGCGCTGGCATGAGCATTGGGCGGCTATTCGTCGTCTTTGTTATCGGCGGCTTGCTTCTTCAGCTTTATGGCCTCGCCC
This sequence comes from Gammaproteobacteria bacterium, assembly GCA_040004115.1. Lineage (GTDB taxonomy): Bacteria > Pseudomonadota > Gammaproteobacteria > Steroidobacterales > Steroidobacteraceae > Bog-1198. Next base: position 3,448 of record JBDUBO010000134.1, read on the forward strand.
AAGCGGCGCAAATCCTTTTTGACGGACGTCGGCGGGCGCTTGCCGAGCTTACCGCTGTCGTAGGGGTCATAGCCCTTCTTGTTGCCGAGCGGGTTGGCACGGACGCTGTCGAGCGGCGTCGGCGCGTCCTCGGCAATGGACAGGGCGGGGTGTTCAAGCGCTTGTAGACGTTGGGCCGATACCTCACGGCCGAAGGCGCCGGTGGCAATCGACCACTCCCAGATGGCATTGCCCTTGTCGTCGAATTGCACGCGCCCGGTGCTCTTGGCAGCGGATTTGGCATCGGGCGCGGAGACCTCACCTGCGTCGTCGGGACGCGGTTTTTGGGAACGTTTTGGGTGTTCTGCGCTCATAACCACCTTTGTAAGGGATACCTGCAGTAAGTCAACCCCAACCCGCCGAAAGCTGACGCATGATCACAGTTGCAGGTGATATTGCGCCCGCCACAGTCCCAAGGCGCTTTTGCCGTCGTTCCACTCGCCGCGCTGCATCATACCGATCGCCTCCTCGAGCGGCAGCCATTGCACTTCGAGTTCCTCGTCGGCATCGGGTGCGGCCGCCCCTAGTTTCAATTCGCGCGCCAGGTAGAGGTGAATCACTTCGGTGAACAGGCCGGGTGCCGGCAGGAATATCCCCAGCGACGTCCAGCGAGCAGCGGATACGCCGGTTTCTTCGGCCAGTTCGCGGATGGCGCAGACCTGGGGCGGCTCGCCCTTGTCCAATTTTCCCGCGGGAATTTCCCACTGAAAATCCATGATGCCGTGCCGATATTGGCGGACCATACAGACGCGGCCGTCGCCATCCACGGCAACCACGGCCGAGGCACCGGGATGGCGCACGAAGTCCAGGTCGTACTCGCGGCCGTCGGCGTACAGCAGACGCTCGGTGGAAACTTCGATGATTCGGCCGCTAAAAATGTGATGGCTGGCGATAGTCTTGGGTTTTTGCATGCGATGAGTTTATCTCGGTGTGATCTGGCTCCGCGCATATAACCCTGTCGGTGCGCGATCCTTGGCCGTAAATGCACGCTTATTGCATCGCGATCTGGATATACGTACAGTAACCTCGACGTCATGATGAAAGCCAAGACCAACGCATTCGATGCGCTCAACCCCATGCAGCGGCGGGCCGCGACCTTCGGCACAGCCGTGGCGGACAAGGGCGGTGTGACGGCGGGTCCCATGCTGATTCTGGCGGGCGCGGGTACGGGCAAAACCAATACTCTGGCGCATCGCACAGCTCACTTGGTGTTGAACGGAGTGGATCCGGCCCGCATCCTCATGCTCACTTTCACGCGCCGCGCCGCGCAGGAAATGATCCGGCGCACCCAGAACATCGTGGCGGAAGTGATGGCGGATCGCGGCCGGGCGGGCGATCGCAGCGTGGCGACGCGCCTGTTGTGGTCGGGCACCTTTCATTCCGTGGGCAACCGGATACTGCGCCTGTATGCGAAGCACCTGGGGCTCGATCCGAATTTCACCGTGTTGGACCGCGCCGATGCAGCGGACTTGATGGATGTGGTGCGCCACGAATTGGGATTCTCGGCCAAGGACAAGCGCTTTCCGCGCAAGGATGCCTGTCTCGCCATCTATTCCTACCGGGTCAATACACGGCTGACGCTGAAGCAGACGCTCGAAGAACAGTACCCGTGGTGCCGCGAGTGGGAGGCTGATCTCACGCGCCTGTACCGCGAATATGTCGGGCGCAAACAAAAGAATCGGGTGCTGGATTTCGACGATCTGCTCTTGTACTGGCATGTGATGATGCAAAACGCCACCCTGGCACAGAGCTTGTCGAAGAATTTCGAGCATGTGATGGTGGATGAGTACCAGGACACCAGCAGCCTGCAAGGCGAGGTCATTCAGGCGCTCAAGCCGGACGGCCAGGGAGTCACGGTGGTGGGCGACGATGCGCAGGCCATCTATTCGTTCCGCGCGGCGGCGGTGGAGAACATCTTGGGATTCGCCGAGCGCTACAAGCCCAAAGCCGAGGTGGTGGTGCTGTCGCAAAACTACCGCTCGACGCAGCAGATCCTCGATTCGGCCAACGCGCTCATGGCGGATGGCGCGCGCCAGCATCGCAAGACGCTGCTCGGCATGCGGCAATCGAATGCGAAGCCCTTCTATGTGTCGATGGACGATGCGCAGGCGCAAGCCGAGTACATCGCCGGCAAGATATTGCAGACGCGCGAAACCGGCGGATCGCTCAAGCGCCATGCCATCCTGTTCCGCAGTTCGCATCACAGCGACGTGCTCGAAGTCGAATTCTCCAAGCGCAACATCCCCTATGTAAAGTACGGCGGCTTGAAGTTTCTGGAAGCGGCGCACGTCAAGGACGTGATGTCGGTATTGCGCTGGGCGGATAATCCGTGCAATTCAGTGGCGGGTTTCCGGGTGCTGAAGCTGATGCCGGGATTTGGTCCCGGGATCGCGAAACAGGCGCTCGACTATCTGGAGGCGCAGAATTACAGCGTCAAGGCGCTGGCCGGTTTCGATGCGCCGCAGCCGGTGAAAATGGAGTGGAATAGATTTTGCGCGTTGTTTGAAAGACTCGCCGACTCAGCAACGCCTTGGGCGGGCCAGGTGGGGCTGGTGCGGGACTGGTACAAGCCGCAGCTGGAACGCATTTACGATGCGCCGTGGACGCGCATGGGCGATCTGGAACAATTGGAAGCGCTGGCGACGCAGCACGTGAACCGCGAGCGATTCCTGACAGAATTGACCCTGGATCCGCCGGTGGCAAGCGGCGACCAGTCAACCGGCGCATCGAAGGACGAGGATTACGTCATTCTGTCGACCATCCACTCGGCCAAGGGCCAGGAATGGGACATCGTGTACGTGCTCAATGTCTCGGACGGCAATTTTCCGTCGGAATTTTCCACCGGCAAGCCGCAGATGATCGAAGAAGAGCGGCGCCTGTTGTATGTGGCGATGACCCGCGCGCGCAACGAACTGCATCTGTGCGCGCCGCTCAAGTATCAGGTCACGCAGCAGGCCAAGGTCGGCGATAAGCACGTGTACGGCGCCAAGAGCCGCTTCATGACGGACAAGGTGTTGGATAGTTTCGAGCGGATTTCGCTGCGCAATATGCGCGGTGTCGAAAATTTACGTGAGGGGGATGCGGCTACTGTTGACGTAGGCTCACAACTGAAGGATATGTGGTGAGGCGGTGCGCAGACCACATAGCATTCGGTCGGGTTTAACGGCCGGAGTTGGGCCAACGGTCGAATCGATGGTGTGGGATTACCAGCGGCGCGGGCCGCCGCCACCACTGCCACCGCCACCGCCACCGCCGGGATTGGGTCGAGGTGCGCGTTCTTGGGCTTCGTTGACTCGCAGCGGGCGTCCGCCCATCTGGAAGCCGTTCGTCTGTTGAATCGCGTTTTGTGCTTCACCGGCACCCATGTCGACGAACGCAAAGCCGCGGGGTCGACCGGTCTCGCGATCGTTGATGAGCTTGACCGATTCGACTTTGCCGTGGCGCTCGAACAGCGCCCGTACTTCGTCTTCTGTCGCAGTGAATGGCAGGTTGCCAACGTAGATCGTCGTCATTCCACTAATCTCACTAACAGGGTTGCACCAATGAGCCCGTGTAGGGAAGAGCCCTACGAGACGATGCTACGCCAGGGGATTATTGTTGGCAAACGCGACATTTGCCGCTGTTCTCGGCGGATTTCGCGGAAGCCTATTCGACCTCCAGATAGGCGTAGCCGTTGAGCTCGTTCTCGTAAAAGCGCTTCACGGCCTGCGCTTCGGCCAGCGACATGCGGCCTTCCTGGACTGCGCGTTCACAGTCCCGGGCGATACCGGGATACAGCTCGTCGGTGTCGTACTCCATGTACTCCAGCACCTTGTTGGCGGTGTCGCCCTTGACGATTTCCTCGATCCACCAGCCGCCGCTTTCCTGCAGCCGGATATGCACCACATGGGTGTCGCCGAATAGGTTGTGCAGATCTCCGAGGGTCTCTTGATAGGCGCCCACCAAGAAGGCCGCAAGATAGTAGGGCTCGCCGGGGATGAGCTCATGCACTTCTAGAGTGCGTTTGGTGGCCCGCGGATGCACGAAACGGTCGATCTTGCCGTCCGAATCGCAAGTAATGTCGGCCAGAACGGCGTTGCGCGTGGGTTTTTCGCCCAGCCGCTGGATGGGCATGATGGGAAACAGTTGGCCGATGGCCCAGCTGTCGGGCAGGGATTGAAACACCGAGAAGTTGCAGAACAGGATGTCGCTCAGCATGTCCTCGAGGTTTTCCAACTCTTCGGGCACCCGGTCCAGCTTGCGGCAGTCATCGCGGATCTTGGTGCAGGTGGCCCAGTAGAGCTTTTCCGCCAGGGCGCGGAATTCCAGGCTCAAGTAGCCCAAGTTGAACATCTGCATGGCCTGCTCGCGCGCCTGCAGTGCGTCGTGGTAGCACTCCACCAGGCGGCGCTCGTTCACCGACCGATAGCTATCGAATAAATCGCGCACCGGCTGCGGCACCTCTTCCCGGCCGTGGTAGTCCTCTTCTGGGCGGCCGGTCACCTTGAACTGGTCCAGCTTGGAGGAGCCCAAGGTGTCGAACACCAGCAGACTGTGGTGGGCGGCGATGGCCCGTCCGGACTCGCTGACGATCATCGGGTGCGGCACATCGCGCGCGTCGCAGACGCTCTTGATGCGATACACCACGTCGCTGGCGTATTCGTTCAAGGTGTAGTTCATCGAGGATTCGAAGTTGGTGCCGCTGCCGTCGTAGTCGACCCCCAGGCCGCCGCCGATGTCGATGTATTGCAGGCCCGCGCCCATGATCTTGAGTTCGGCGTACACATGCGCCAGTTCATTGATGGCGTCCTTGACGCGGCGGATGTCCTGCAGCTGGCTGCCCGGATGGCAGTGCACGAGCTGCAGACAGTCCAGCATGTTGCGCTCCTTCAGCAGGGCATGCAGATCGAGGATTTCGCTTATGAATAACCCGAATTTGGACTTCTCGCCGGCGGATTCGCGCCAGCGGCCGGCGCCCTCGCTGGCGAGCTTGACGCGCACGCCGATTTTTGGCCGTACCGCGTAGCGTTCGGCGTGCTTCAAGATCAGGTGAATCTCTTCGTAGTTCTCGACCACCGGGATGATGGTGCGGCCGAGCTTGGTGGCGATGATCACCGCTTCGATGTAGCTGTCATCCTTGAAGCCGTTGCAAACCACGATGCGATCGGGTGCATTCTCGGTGATGGACAGGACCGCGAGCAGCTCGGGCTTGGAGCCCACCTCGAGACCAAAGCCGAATTCCTTGCCGTAGCGATACACCTCTTCTACGACCAAGCGCTGCTGATTCACCTTGATGGGGAACACCGCGGCGTAGCGGTTCTTGTAGCCGTTCTCCGTGATGGCCGTACTGAAGGCCTCGGCAATGTGGCGCAGGCGA